>DAOWGA010000128.1 GCA_030637665.1 Lysobacterales bacterium
CCCAGCCTGGTTTTAGCCCGCTGGCCAACCGGGTGTTTGCCGACTAGCCCGCATATTGCACGAAGGATCCGGAATTTGCAGTGTAGCTGTGAATTGCAGCAACCTTGAGTACAGCAGTGATCCAAAATCAGGTGGGTGGGCGAGCCTGCCTGGTCGTGTAAAAGCAAACCTTATTCGAAAATGAGGCCACTCCCTTGGGCGCTGACTTGCGCTTTATTTAAAAACAGCAAAATAAACCACATAAAACCACGAAAACAACCCATGCAGAATCGCCCAACCCAGAGACTGGTTCACGTTAAACGATATCGCCATAGCCAGGGCCGATCCAAAACTAACTCCGTGCCAACCAACTTTTTGCACAATCACATTGCTCATACTGTTCTCCTTGTTCGTTTGACAAACAGGATGAAATCGTTGCGACAGGGGCTTCCCTGATCTATTTGGGGGTCCTGAACAGATTTCCTGCCGGGTTTCTCAATAATCCTGTTACTACAGCTTAATATAGCCACGGTACAACCGTATAATCCACCCATGCCTGCTTCATCTTCATTATCCGGCTGGATTGATACACCACTGCTCAGCGTCTCGCCCGAAAAACATGAGGCGCATGTGCGTTATTGCAGCTATTTTGCCGACGGCATGCTCGACCACTATCCGGGATGGCTGGAAGGCCTGGATCAGCACCAGCCTCCGCAAGCTGAAGCACTGCAAACCGAAACTGCCCAATCCGGTCTGGACACCGGCCTGCGGCGCTACCGCAATCACCAGATGCTGCGCATCATCTGGCGCGACCTGTGCGGCCTGTCAACCCTCAGCGAGACCTTCTCAGACCTGACCACGCTGGCTGAAATCTGCCTGCAGGCGGCCATCGACGAGCACAGCCGGCGCTTGCAGGAAAAATACGGCAACCCGATGGGCGAAGACGGCAGTGAGCAGCAGCTGATCGTGATCGGTATGGGTAAATTCGGCGGCCGGGAGTTGAATTTGTCTTCTGACATCGACGTGATGTTCTGTTACCCGCAATCCGGCGAGTGCGATGGCCGCCGTAACCTGGCCAACGACCAGTTCTTCACCCGCCTGGCGCGGGCCATTATTGCCAGCCTTTCCGACCTCACTGAAGACGGGTTTTGTTTCCGCGTCGATACTCGCCTGCGGCCCTTTGGCGACTCGGGTCCGTTGACCTGCAGCCTGGCCGCCATGGAGCAGTACTACCAGCGTGAAGGCCGCGACTGGGAGCGCTACGCACTGGTCAAGGCCCGCCCGGTTGCCGGTGACCGGGAATCCGGCGCCGATCTGCTGGAAAACCTGCGGCCTTTTGTTTACCGACGCTACATCGATTTCGGCTCGGTCGAAGCCCTGCAGGAAATGCACGCCAATGTGCACGAGGACGCACGACGTAAAGACCGCATGGACGACATCAAGCGGGGGCCCGGCGGAATCCGCGAAATAGAGTTCCTGGCCCAGTGCTTCCAGATCCTGCGTGGCGGCAGGGAGCCGAGCCTGCAGACACCATCGCTTGACCAGGCGCTGGAACACATCGAGTCGCTCGAATTGATGAGCGGCGAGGCGGTGGCGGAAGTTCGCCGGGATTACGTATACCTGCGCAGACTGGAAAACCGGATCCAGGCCCTGCGCGACCAACAGACACACCGCTTGCCACAGGGTGAGGACCTCGATCGCATCGCGCAGGGGATGGGTGAGGAGAGTCCGGAAGCCATGACCAGCCGTTTGACTGACATACGGCAGCAGGTATCCGAACGTTTCGAGGGAATTTTCCCCGCTCAGCCCGCCCCAAGCAAAGACAACCAGTGGGCTGAACGATGGCGCCATCTGCAGACCGGGCGGCAAAGTGACGAAGCGCAAACGGTCGAACCGGAAAACAGCCCGATTACCACTTTCTTACGCCGGCTCGATCGCTTCGTGCTCAGCCGGCGCGCCAGCCGTCGTCTGGACCGCTTCATGCCGGTCTTGCTGGAACGAATCGATAGCAAGTCGCTGGATAACGAAATCCTCAACCGGATTTTCGACCTCGTACTGACCATCTGCCGCCGTAGCGCCTACCTGGTGCTGTTGGTCCAGCATTTGCCGGCCCTGGACCGCATGCTGGACCTGTTTGCACGCAGCGACTGGGTGGCTTCCCGGGTCATACGATTCCCGGCCCTGCTCGATGAGCTGATTGATCCTTCTCTGGGTCAGCAAATTCCCACCGGAAAAGAACTCACGCGCAACGTGAGGCGCCTTCTGAGCACAGCCCAGGGCGCGGAGGCCGTGCTGGAAGGATTGAATTACCTGAAGCTGGCGAACAGCCTGCGGATAGCGGTCTCGCAACTTGATGGAACCCTGTCTGCGGAGCAGGCCCAGATCGCGCTTTCCGGTCTGGCCACCGCCATCCTGAATGGCGTGCTCGAAATCGCCGGCCAGGAAATCGAACTGCGTCACGGCCTCTTCCCCGCCATCGACCCGGACTCCCCGCAGGATGACAGCCATCATGGCGATATGGCGGTCATTGCCTATGGCACGCTGGGCGCCGCCGAACTGGGTTACGACTCAGACCTGGACATCGTGTTCCTGTTCGAAGACGGGCAGGACATGTCCGACGGCAAACGACCCTTACCACCTGAGCGCTATTACGCGCGTCTGGCTCAGCGGGCCCTGAGTTTCCTCACGGTGATGACTCCCTCCGGGCGCCTTTACGAAGTCGATACCCGCTTGCGCCCGAATGGCCGGGCCGGTTCGCTGGTCAGTTCCTTGTCCGCGTTCCGGGAATACCAGCTGAATGAAGCATGGACCTGGGAAATGCAGGCGCTGACCCGGGCACACTTCATCGCAGGCCGGCATAGCGTGCAGGTGCGTTTTGACCGCATCCGGCAAGAGGCGTTGTGCCGATCGAGAAATGGCGACGAGCTGCGCGCAGACCTGCTCGAGATGCGCCAGAAAATGAACCGGGAGCACGAAGCCAAACCGCACCTGGATACAGCAAGCTCGCCAAAACACTGCCCGGGCGGTCTGATTGACATTGAATTCATTGCGCAATTGGGCATCCTGGCATCGGCGCAGACCTTCCCGCGGGTTTTGCAGGTCCATGCCACACTGCCCCAGATCGGTCAACTCAGGTCCATCGGCTGGCTAACGCCTGACGAGGCCAATGTGCTCGAAGAAACGGTCCGGAAGCTCAGCCAGCGCCGCATGATGGCCTCGCTCGTGCCTGGCGAAAAACCCCCAGCGCTCGACACCCGGGCATCAGCACGGATATTTGCGCACAAGCTGGGTTAATCAGGCAAAGTCAAAGAATTTACTGACATTGTTTACGCCACGTACCGTAAAATACGCGCATGATCGATTTAGAGTCATCAACTGAATTCACCAGGGAGACCACATTGTGACCCATCCCACCGATGCCGCTGATTCCAGACTGGAAAGCGCCAACACGGAAACTGAATACGAAGTCAGACGGGCTGACCTGCCCCTTTCCTGCCCGACACCCGAGCAGAAACTGTGGAATTCGCACCCCCGGGTTTATTTGCCCATTGAGAAAACCGGTACCGCCACCTGCCCCTACTGCAGCGCCAGATATCGCCTGGTTGACTGATCCGGGTTTACTGTCGTGCACATCGTTCAGGCTCTGGTGTCGCTCAACCTGGGCGGATCGGAGCTGGTCGCTACCGAACTGAACGAGTTTGCTGTTTCACAGGGACACCGGGTGTCCGTAATTGCTGCCGACGGCCCTTTGGGTGAGCGTGTCCGCGCCAGCGGTGCTGAGCACCTGGACTGGCCCATCGGAAAAAAGCGACTGGGTACTTTGCGCTATATTTCACGGCTCAGCGAGTGGCTGAACCGCGAACGCCCTGAAATTTTGCACGTGCATTCCCGTTTGCCGGCCTGGATTTGCCTGCTCGCAATCAGGCGCCTCGAAGCAGCAGCCCGGCCGGTTTTCATCACCAGCATGCATGGCCACTATTCGGTCAGTCGTTATAGCGCCGTGATGGCCGGCGGCGACCGCGTCATTGCCGTCTCCGATCACATTCGCGACTACGCCATGCACAACTATCCGGCCACTGATCCCGCCCGGGTCGTAACGGTGCACGGCGGTATCAGTCACCGGGCTTTCCCTTATGGGTACCGCCCCGAATCGGCCTGGCGAGATGAAACCGCCAAAGACTTTCCCCAGCTGAAGAACCGGCGCCTGTTGTGCCTGCCGGGCCGCTTGTCCCGTTACAAGGGACACCCGGATTTCATCGAGCTGACGGCCCGGCTACTGCCGGATTTTCCAGACTTACAGGGCGTCATTGTAGGCCAGGCAAAACCCGGCTCGCGCTATCGCGATGAGCTCGAAGGCCTGGCCGGGCGTTACGGCATCCTCAAGCGCATTACCTTTACCGGCGTCAGGATGGACATGCGGGACTGGCTGTCCGCATCTGAAATTGTCTTCAGTCTGTGCAGTGACCCGCCCGAGGCTTTCGGTAGAACCGTGCCCGAGGCGCTGCACCTGGGTGTGCCCGTGATCGGCTGGGATCATGGCGGCGTGCAGGAAGTCTTGTCCGAGATATTTCCACACGGCGCCGTTCTACCCGGGAACCGTGCACAACTCGTTGAACGCGCCCGTGAATTCCTGCAGAGGCGGCCCACAGTGGACCGCAGCACCGCTTTCGGCCTGCAGGAGTCCATGCAAAAAACGATGGCTGTTTACCACCAGGCCCTGGCAGACAAAAACTCATGAATATTTTCATAAGACGATTACAAACAGACTGGGCCAGTTGGCTGGCCGTTGCCTTTATCGCTCTTTTACCCTTTGGCAGGCTGTCTGAAGTTCCACTTTCGGCGTTCGCGATTGCGCTCGCATTCCTGGCGCGTTCTGCAGACCAGCGCAAACTGATCCGCTCGGGGGCAAAGTTCGTGCTGCCCCTGTTTCTTTGCTACTGGGTACCGATGGTGCTGTCCAGCTTCGATTCAATGGATCCGAACAAGAGCTGGCTGCAGAGTTTTGCTGCTTTGCGCTACCTGGCCGCGGCGCTGGCCATGTCGGTGTTGCTGAGCAGCCCCACCAACCGGGAGCGCGTGTTGCGCTGGACGGCCTGGCTGCTGCTGTTCTGGGCACTCGACAGTTTTGTGCAGCTCTTCCTGGGCAGTGACCTGTTCGGCATCGCGATGCACCCGGACCGCCTCAATGCCTTGTTCGTAAAGAAATACCAGTTCTTTGGCCCGACACTGGCGATGCTTTCGCCCCTGGTGCTGGAGCACGCCCGGCGCCAGTGGCCCTCCTGGGCCTGGGCGCTTGCGTTCACGCTGATCCTGGGCGCCGTGACGATTGCCGGTATGCGTTCCGGCTGGCTCACGATGGCGATCGTCCTTGGCACTTACATGGTGTTGATGCTGAAGCGTCAAAACCGAGAACTACGCCAAACAATTTTGACCATTCCGGTGTTGCTGGTGATTGTGATGACCATGAGTTACTTTGCTTCGCCTTTGTTCCAGGAGCGGCTGGACGTAACCCAGGCCTTCACTTTTGGTACCGATGCCTCCAGGGATGAGTCTTCGATGGAACGCATCCCGATTTTCAAGACTGCGCTGACCATGTACCGGGAGCACCCGATAAACGGGGTGGGTGTGCGCGCTTTCCCGGTGGCGTACATGGTTTACGCCGAGCCTGACGATGTGCATATCCGCAAGTCAGACGGAAAATCCGGTGCGACTCACGCGCACAACGTAGTGCTTGAAATCATGTCAGATACCGGCACCATCGGGCTGGCCGGTTTGTTGCTGGCGATCGGCTTCCTGTGGCGGTATCGGGCCCGTACAACACCCAGCGAACGCTGGGACGCATTTCCCTTTGCACTGGCAGTATTCCTCATCCTGTTTCCGCTGAATTCTCATTTCGCGATTTATGGAACCTATACCTCTTCCTTGATCTGGTTCCTGGTGGGCTTGTGGGCTGCAGCCCTGCGCAAGGAGGCTGCTAACCCACGAATTGCCACAGGATTGAGGCCGTGATCGTGGCCACGGTGAGAACGAAAAACAGGCGAATGAGGTTTTTCATCAGCCATATTCTACCCGGGCTGTGACCGCCCTGCCTGTGGACCCCATTTTGGCCCCATTTCGCGCAGTGCTCCGGTTCAATCATAAAAAGGCGCCTCGCCCTCGGGCCGGCTCTTGAAGCGCCGGTGAATCCACCAGTATTGCCCGGGAATTTTTCTCACCTCTTGCTCCATGATGGCATTCACCCTGGCCAGATCATGCCGCGGATCTTCGCTCGGAAAGCTTGTCAATGCAGGCAATATCTTCACCGTGTATCTGCGTGTTTTTTCGTCATATGAGGGAAACATCGGTACCACCGGGCAGTTGGCCATCCTGGCCATGCGATGGGTGGCCAGCAGGGTTGCCGTCTCGATGCCGAAAAAAGGTACGAATTCACTCTGTTTTGGGCCGAAATCCTGATCCGGCGCATACCACAGAACCCCCCCTTTTCGAAGATAACGTATGGCAGAGCGCATATCGCGTTTACTGATCATGCCCTGCGAATAACTTGTCCGGACCCGGGTCTGGTACCACTCCAGGACCGGACTCTTCAAAGGCCTGTATATGCCTTTAATGTCGCGATAGCTCAAACCGAGGATTCTTCCTCCGATTTCCAGG
>DAOWGA010000068.1 GCA_030637665.1 Lysobacterales bacterium
GTGCGTTCCTACGAAGTGGGCGGGCCTTCCGTATCGGTCTGGAACAGTGCAGTCGAACAGGCGACAGACCCGCTGGTCGAAGAAGAACTGCGCAAACTGAAGCAACGTGTTTCCGGAACCTCCAGGCCGGCGAAACCCGAATCTATCGAGGTCCCTGCCGAGGCCGGAAATTCCGCAGAGGAAGCCTGAGAAATGAACCCTGAAAGACCGGATGGAGCACTTTTAGCCGGTGTCTGCGCCGGCATTGCCCGGGCGTTCAGATGGAACGTCTGGGTGCTGCGGGCATTATTCATCGGGTTCCTGATCATCAAGACACTGGCGGCCGTAATCGTATACGCCGCGCTGGCTTTGCTGCTCTACCTGTTCGGCAGTGACTGGAGTGTTCGCGACAAGACAACACGAGGCCTGTCCTCACCCGAGCTGTCAGAACGAAACGAGCGCATCGCAGAACTGGAACGGCGTTTCAAAGAACTCGAGGGATCAGACGGGCCTGGTTAGAGCAATCAGGCGCTGGCTGATGCGATGGAAACGGCCAAGCATGAGCACAGCGGCAACACTGAGGCCGGCTATCATCCCTATCCACATCCCGGCGGGCCCCATGGCGACCGTGAAAGTCAGGTAATAGCCAAGGGTCATGCCAACCATCCAGAAAGAAATAATGGTATAGAACATTGGAACCCGGGTGTCCTTGTAACCCCTGAGCGCGCCGGCTGCACAGATCTGGATGCCATCCGAGTACTGGAAAATAGCAGCGTAAAACAACAAACTGGCCGCCAGAGGGGCAACCACTTCGTCATTGGTGTAAATGCTGACGATGAGCTCAGGGAAAAGTAACATCCCTCCAGCGCTGATTGTCTGGAACCCCAGTACGATCACGATGCCGATCAGGCCTGCGTAGCGAGCGGCTTCGGGATCCCTCCTGCCGATTGCGTTACCCGCCCGGATGGAAATAGCGCTGGACAAGCCGACCGGAATCATAAACGCCAGGGCTGAAAAATTGATCGCGATCAGGTGCGATGCAGCAGGAACCGGGCCAAGCCGGCCGATCAGCAGCGCTGCGCCTACGAACAGGCTGCCTTCCACAAAAATTGAAACTGCGATTGGCATACTAACCCTGAGGTGATCCAAAATCTGCTTCCAGTCCGGTGCGTCGAAGCGGGAAAACAGCTCAAATGGTTTGAAATGCCGATGTAAAAATGTGTAGACCACCAGCATCAACAAGGAAATCCAGATCACGATGGCGCTGGCGATACCGCAGCCGACCGTCCCCAGGGCCGGAAAACCAAGTTTGCCGAACATCAGCACGTAATTCAGTGGAATATTGAGCAGCGCACCCAGCACGCCGTACACCATGGTTGGCCGGGTGTAGCCAGTACCTTCGCTGAAGAAGCGCAGTAGAAAAACCAGGCACATCCCGGGTGCACCCCAGGAAAGCGCGCGAAGATAGCCCGCCGCTGTCGGAACGATGGCCGGGTCGATGGCAAAGCCTGTCAGCAGGGGCTCACTGAAATAACAAATAGCCCAGAAAGGCACTGACAAGGCCGCCGCCACCCAGAAAACCTGGCGGGTATAGGCCCCGGCTTCTGCTTTCCTGCCCGCGCCATCAAGTTGGGCCACGTTGGGTTGAACCGCCATCAGGGTGCCAAGCGTGAACATCAACATGGCTGAAAAGACGGCGCCACCGATGCCCAGTCCCGCCAGCGCCACCTCCTTGTTTGGCAACCTGCCGGACATCACCGTGTCAACAAAATTCATGCTGAAAACGGCTACTTGACCGATCATCACAGGTGCAGCGAGGTGCAATGTGCGACGGATTTCAGCCGGATGATTTCTTCTTTTGGTTATACTGGAAGTCATGGTCTGCTTGACAGGGTTAGCCGGGAATTGTACATGAGATGTGAGCCACAATGAGCCTCGAGGCCTTCGTAACCGGCGCCAGCGGATTTGTCGGCTCAAACCTGGTTCGTGAACTTCACAATCAGGGCTGGCAAGTCCACGTGCTCGCCCGTCCAGGTTCTTCATTGGAGGATATCGCTGATGTGCCAATGGAGGTTCACCGGGGAGACATCGTTGACTCCGCCTCGGTCCGCGATGCCATGCCGCATGGCGTAGACGCGGTATTCCATGTTGCGGCCAGCACCAATGTATGGTCCGGCAATAATGATGAACAGGACCGGATCAATATCGGCGGTACCCGTGATGTCATCGAAGCGGCGGTCAATGCCCGGGCAGGGCGTTTCATCCACACGTCTAGCTTCACGACCTGGGGCTTCCAGGATGTCACGCTCACTGAACACAGCCCGCGGACAGCTGACACCGACTGGATCAACTACGTACGGACCAAGCACATTGCGGAGCAATTGGTCGAAGACGCTGTTCAATCAGGCCGTCTGGATGCCGTCATTCTCAATCCCGGGCACATTCTGGGCCCCGGGGATCACCGCAACTGGTCCCGCATGATCAGCCTGGTCGAAATGGGAAAGCTGCCCGGCGTCCCACCCGGCAGCGGACCCTTCGCGGATGTCAGGGAAGTGGCAAAGGCACATATCCAGGCATTTCACAAAGGCGAATCCGGAGAGAAATACCTGCTGGGTGGAGAAATCGTGAGCTTCATGGAAGTCATCCGGATAACCGGGGACATTCTTGGCAAGCCGGTGCCGGGCCGGCCAACTCCCGCCTGGGTCATGAAAGCGGCAGCCAGGGTTTATGCACTGCTGTCCATGATGACAGGCAAGGAGCCGGACCTGACGCCTGAATCCACCGCCATGATTACGCGGAACCTGCTGTGCGACTCGAGCCGGGCGCAGCGGGAACTGGACTACAAATTCACGCCCGTGAGGTCCCTGATTCAGGCAACAATTGACTGGATGAGGGGCGCCGGCATGCTAGAGCAGGCACAAAGGAAATCATGACAGAAGAGAGCACACAAGAGATGGAATCCCCGCCGCCTGCAGAAAGTGGACCGGTCAAGTCA
>DAOWGA010000302.1 GCA_030637665.1 Lysobacterales bacterium
ATACCACGACGTCTCCACGCTGAGGCTCCCCCCAACGACAGAAATTTCTTATGCAGAACCGGCAACCTGAGCCCATAGGCAAACTTGTTGACCACGATAAAATCACCGACCAGGAGCGTCGGTATCATGGAACCGGAAGGAATTTTGAACGGTTCGAACAGAAAAGAGCGGAATAAAAGCACGATCAACAATACCGGGAACAGCGAACGCGAATATTCGATAATCACCGGGTCCCTCGGCCGCTGCACTTTTTTCTGTACGGCGCGATCCATTCTTCGCCGCCGAAAGAACAAGCTGTCAATCAGCCAAACCAAGCCGGCAAAGGCGGTCAGCGCCACCAGCAACAATGAAAAATCGGGGTTCATTTGCCTATACTACCTCTTGTTGTCCTGCTGGAGCACCGCCAGGAATGCCTCCTGTGGGATTTCCACCCGACCTACCTGTTTCATTCGTTTTTTGCCCGCTTTCTGCTTTTCGAGCAGTTTACGTTTGCGGCTGACATCGCCACCGTAGCATTTGGCAGTGACGTTCTTACGCAAGGCTTTCACGGTAGTGCGGGCAATCACCTGTGATCCGATCGCGGATTGAATTGCGACATCGAACATCTGGCGCGGGATCAATTCTTTCATTTTCACAGCCAGGTCGCGGCCGCGCCGTTGCGCCTGGTCACGATGCAGGATCAGGGACAGGGCATCCACCCGTTCGCCATTGATCAGAACATCAATGCGCACAAAGGGGCCTGCCTGAAAACGCTTGAAATGGTAGTCGAATGAAGCATAACCACGACTGACCGACTTGAGGCGATCGAAGAAATCAAGCACAACTTCCGACAACGGTAAGTCATATCGAATCGAAACCTGTCCGCCCAGGTACTGTATCGCCTGCTGAATACCCCGCTTTTCCTCACACAAGCCGATCACAGCACCCACATATTCCTGCGGCACCAGGATGCTGGCTTCGATGATGGGCTCGCGAACTTCAGAAATCCTGTTCAGCTCCGGCAGCTTGGCGGGATTTTCCAGGGTGATGACTTCGCCGTTCACCAGGGCTACTTCGTAGATGACAGTCGGCGCAGTTGTTATCAGATCAACGTTATACTCGCGTTCCAGCCGCTCCTGTACGATATCCATGTGCAGCAGGCCCAGGAAACCGCACCTGAAACCGAAACCCAGCGCTTCCGAGGTTTCCGGTTCGAACTGCAAGGCAGCGTCATTCAGTTGCAGTCGATCCAACGCATCGCGCAGATCGGGGAAATCTTCGGCATCCGTCGGGAAAAGGCCGGCAAATACCCGCGGCTGCATTGTTTCAAAACCGGGTAGCGGCTTGAGGGCCCCATCCTTCGCCAGCGTGATGGTGTCGCCAACCGGCGCACCGTGCACATCCTTGATTCCAGCCACCAGGAATCCTACTTCTCCGGCGCCAATCCGCGCCCTCTTTTCCCGCTTGGGCGTGAACACACCCACCTGCTCCACCTGGTGCAGATTGCCGGACGCCATCAGTTGAATTTTCTCACCCTTGCCGATAGAGCCATCGACCACGCGCACCAGCGAGACAATGCCGAGATAATTGTCAAACCAGGAGTCAATAATCAAGGCCTTGAACGGACCATCCGCCTGGCCTTTCGGACTGGGAATTCCATCTACCATTGCTTCGAGCACATCCTGTATTCCCTCACCGGTCTTGGCGCTGACGGCCAGTGCGTCCACAGCCTCGATGCCAATGATATCCTCGATTTCCTGCTTCACCCGGTCCGGCTCAGCCGATGGCAGGTCGATCTTGTTCAGAATCGGTATGACTTCGAGGCCCAGCTTAACCGCTGTATAGCAATTGGCGACGCTTTGCGCCTCCACTCCCTGTGCCGCATCGACTACCAGCAACGCGCCTTCACAAGCGGCAAGTGAGCGCGATACCTCGTAGGAAAAATCTACATGCCCCGGTGTATCGATGAAATTCAGTTTGTAGATTTCCCCGTTTCGCGCAGTGTAATCGAGGGTCACGCTCTGCGCCTTGATGGTGATGCCGCGTTCCCGCTCCAGGTCCATTGAGTCCAACACCTGGTTTTCCATTTCCCGCTCAGTCAGACCTCCACAAATCTGGATGAATCGGTCAGCCAGCGTGGATTTCCCATGATCCACATGAGCGATAATTGAAAAATTCCGAATGTGCTTTTGATCCATGGCCGGGGCCTGCAAACAGGTGGGGAGTACTAGAAAGCCATCCGTTTCCGGTGAAACGGATGGCCCTGTTTCGCGAAGACCGGATTATAGCGTACTTGCCAGATAATCTTCAGGCCTAATCCTCTGTCGAGGGTGTAAAAGCAATAAAGTTGGTAACGCCCTGTCGCATGATACGCAATGCGATCGCCTTTTCCTGCGGGACTGATGCAACGATCTCGTTGAAGGAATCGATGCCTTCAACCTGGCTGTTATTGATCATCAGCACGACATCCCCACGACGTAGCCCAGCCCGGTACGCTCCATCGTTTTCGACCTTTGTAATGATCACACCACCCTCGGGGTCACCCAATGCCTGCCTCTGGTCGGCGCTGATTGACTCTACGGCAATGCCAAGCGCGTTGCTCTGGCTCGATCCCAAGTTGGAGGCTTGCAGGTTGCCATCTTCGTCACTTTCCAGTGCGTCGAGTATCACCGTGATCGTTTTGTCTTTTCCACTACGGCTGATCAGCACGTCTGCCTCCGTTCCCGGAGGATTGGAACCAACCAGCGGAGGCAGATCACTCCAGGTTTCAATAACTTCACCATCAAATTCCAGAATCACGTCACCCGGCTGGATACCTGCGCGATCGGCGGCACTGTCTGCATTAACGTCATTGACCAGCGCTCCGGCTGACCGTTCGAGGTTCATGGCTTCGGCATATTCGCGGGTTACCGGCCCGACCTGGACACCCATCAATCCACGGGATACCTTGCCATGCTCACGCAGCTGCTTGACGGCACTGCCTGCGATTTCAATGGGAATCGAGAATGAAAGCCCGATGTAGCCTCCGCTGGAGCTCAGTATCCAGGAGTTGATACCAACCACTTCGCCATCCAGATTGAGGAGCGGTCCGCCTGAATTGCCACGATTGATCGCCACATCAGTCTGGATGAAGGGCACGTACTGCTGTGCATTGTTGCTGCGGCCCTTGGCGCTGACGATTCCGGCCGTGACGGACTGGTCAAAATTGAACGGCGAGCCGATTGCGACGACCCACTCTCCGGCCCGCAGCGATTTGGAATCGCCAAATTTCAGCATAGGCAGGTCCTCAGCGTCAATTTTCAAAAGCGCGATATCGCTTTGCGGGTCGGAACCGATCAGTTCCGCTCTAAACTCCCGGCGGTCGGCAAGCCGCACGATGATCTCGTCTGCATTTTCAATCACGTGATGGTTGGTGATGATGTAACCGTCGGACTCGAAGATGAATCCCGATCCCGCGCCGCGCCGATCCGGCCGGCCGTAGCCGGGATTGCCCGGTACATCAAAAAACCGGCGGAAGAATTCGGGGATCTGTTCCTGGCTGTGGGGGTTCTGCTGACTCCGTTGACCCGGTTCGTTTCGCGCCCGTTCACCGAACTGAGTAACCTGGATATTGACGACTGCCGGACCGGCATCCTCAACCAGCCCGGTGAAATCGGGCAAGCCCGTAACCCGTGCAAAACCGGTATTGGCCGTGGCCATTAACACCATCATACTGATACTTAAAAAGATACGTCTAGTCACAAAAATACCTCTGGTTGATTTCCTGTTTGTCTCTCCGAATCCTGAATTGCCGTTTCTGAATGGCTTTCACGACTACCTTGATCTGTTAATCGGGGCAGGGTCACTACATCGATCTGCCTGAGCCCTGTCAATCCCCCGCAACAAATGGACAGCATTCACCCGTGGAAATTCCCTGCTCCGTCTCCTGTTCCACGCCATTGCAATCGCAGCGGCCATGATGGCCCCCAGAAGCGCAATTCCATCCGTGACGGATGGCGCTAACTGGCTCTTCACTGATAAATAGTGTCCAATCACTGCTCCTGCAAGTCCTGCCAGCAAGGGCAGCAGGTACAGGTGGAACACCAGGCGCAGGAATACGGACTCCGGCAGCCCAACTACGACCGGCTGTCC
>DAOWGA010000248.1 GCA_030637665.1 Lysobacterales bacterium
ACACTTTGGCTGCTTTTGGCGGAAATGCTTCTGGTCGGCGGAATGGTTTTCCTGGGCGGACAATTGATGCACTTCGGCTGGTCGGTGTTTCACTTTCTGATCGTGACGCTGCAGGCATTCATTTTCATGATGCTGACCATCGTGTACCTGAGCATGGCTCACGAGCACCATTGATCAACATTTATATTTGGCAACGTTTTATTGGGTTTTTTACGTAGTTTTTTACATGATTTTTTTGGCAAGTAATCTCTGAGAACGGGAGTTTTCGATGGAAATTGTAATTGGTATGACCGCTATCGCCGTGGCACTGCTCATCGGCCTGGGCGCCCTGGGTGTTGGTATCGGCGTTGGCATTCTTGGCGGCCGCCTGCTGGAAGGTTCAGCACGTCAGCCGGAACTGGCGCCGATGTTGCAGATTAAGTTCTTCCTGGCCATTGGCCTGCTGGACGCGGTTGCGATGATCGGCGTGGGTATTGCATTATTCTTCACATTCGCTAACCCGTTTGTCGGTCAGTTGCAGGCTGCCCTGGGCGGTTAATGTGGGCTTTAGGGGGCCAGACAGGCACCCAGTACATGGGCCTGTCCGCTGGTACGGGCAGGTAAACCGAACCATCTGAACGAGGTAAGGCATGAATATTAATGCCACTTTAATTTTGCAGTCGATCGCGATGATGATCTTCGTGTGGTTTTGCATGAAGTTCATCTGGCCACCCTTGATCAAGGCCATGGACGAGCGTCGCGAGCGCATCGCCGAGGGCCTGGCTGCTTCCGATCTGGCCGAAAAAGAACTGGCAGCGGCAAAGGTTGAGAGTGACCAGCAGATCCGTGAAGCCCGCGACAAGGCAGGCGATATCGTGGATCAGGCCAACCAGCGCCATACCCAGATTCTCGACCAGGCAAAGGATGATGCCGTGGCGGAACGCCAGCGGCAGGTCCTGGCAGGTGAAGCAGAGATATCACTGGCTACCAACCAGGCGCGCGAAGAATTACGTACTGCGGTTGCCAGCCTCGCGGTATTGGGAGCCCGTCAAATCCTCGAAAAGGAAGTTGATGAGGATACGCACCGCGAGCTGCTCGACAAGCTGATTGCCGAGATCTGAACATGAGCAGTCTGACGACACTGGCCCGGCCATACGCCAAAGCGGCATTTGATCTGGCCCGCAGCGACAATAACCTGGCGGCCTGGGACGATATGCTGGCCGCGGCGGGAGTCGTTACCAGTGATGAGGCTATGGCCGGCTGGCTGCAAAGCCCGCGCTTCGCCGCCGGTCAGGCCGTCGAACTCATTACGGAAGCCATGGGCAGTGAGGTTGATCCTCGCTTTGAAAGCTTCCTGGCAGTGTTGGCGGATAATGGTCGCCTGCCTTTGTGTGCTGAGATTTCGCAGTTATTCCGGCAATTGCGCTTCGAGGCCGAAAAACGCCTGCAGGTGCGAGTTGTTTCTGCGGTGGCCTTACAGAGCTCGGAGGCTGATCGCATTAAGGCAGCTCTGGCAAAGCGTTTTGACCGTGAAATCACATTGAACAACGATATCGATCCTGATGTTTTAGGTGGGGCAGTCATTTACGCCGGTGACCAGGTCATCGACGGCTCATTAATGGGCCGCCTGAAGCGCCTGGAAATATCCCTGAGCTAGAACTCGCAGAATTAATTGGAAACACCGACTGTCCGATTTGCGGACAGTCAGACAGGAAATAGACAATGCAAACTACATTGAATCCATCTGAAATCAGCGAACTGATCAAACAGCGAGTTGAAAAGCTGAATATATCAGCTGAGACCCGTAACGAAGGCACGGTTGTCAGTGTATTTGACGGTATCGCCCGACTCCACGGACTCGAAGACGCCATGCAGGGTGAAATGATCGAGTTCCCTGGCAATACTTTCGGGCTGGCGCTCAACCTGGAGCGAGATTCTGTCGGTACAGTCATCATGGGTGATTACGAGCACATCACCGAAGGCGATACCGTCAAGTGCACCGGGCGTATCCTCGAAGTACCGCATGGCCGTGGTTTGCTGGGCCGCGTGGTTGATGCGCTGGGTAATCCCATCGACGGGCAGGGCCCCATCGAGAACGATGGATTCGCACCGATCGAGAAAGTGGCTCCAGGCGTTATCTGGCGCAAGTCAGTCGATCAACCGGTACAAACCGGTCTGAAGTCTATCGATTCGATGGTTCCTATTGGCCGTGGCCAGCGTGAACTGATCATCGGTGACCGCCAGATCGGAAAATCGGCTATCGCCATCGATACCATCATCAACCAGGTGGGCTCTGGAATTAAGTGTGTATACGTGGCCATTGGCCAGAAACAGTCCACCGTTGCCAACGTGGTAGCCAAGCTTGAAGAGCATGGCGCAATGGAGCACACCATCGTGGTGAATGCGTCCGCATCCGAATCCGCAGCCATGCAGTACATCGCACCGTATTCGGGTTGCACCATGGGTGAGTATTTCCGCGACCGTGGTGAAGACGCGCTGATTATTTATGACGATTTGACCAAACAGGCCTGGGCTTACCGCCAGGTATCCCTGTTGCTGCGTCGTCCGCCGGGTCGTGAAGCCTACCCGGGTGACGTTTTCTACCTGCACTCCCGTTTGCTGGAACGCGCCGCGCGAGTGAACGAAGACTACGTTGAAAAATTTACTGAAGGTAAAGTGACCGGTAGAACCGGTTCATTGACGGCCTTGCCAATCATTGAAACCCAGGCGGGTGACGTATCGGCCTTCGTACCGACTAACGTAATTTCCATTACGGACGGTCAAATCTTCCTGGAAACCGACATGTTCAACGCCGGCATCCGCCCGGCTGTGCACGCCGGCCTGTCCGTTTCCCGTGTGGGTGGCGCGGCTCAGACCAAAGTGATCAAAAAGTTGGGCGGCGGCATTCGACTGGCGCTTTCCCAGTACCGTGAACTGGCCGCATTTGCACAGTTCGCCTCCGATCTGGATGACATGACCCGCAAGCAGCTGGACCGTGGTCAGCGCGTGACCGAGTTGATGAAGCAGATGCAGTACAGTCCGATGTCGGTGGGCGGTATGGCCGTTTCACTGTTTGCGGTCGATCGTGGTTATATGGATGAAGTCGAGCTGAACAGTATCAGTTCATTCGAAGGCTCGTTGCTGGATTACATGGCTGCCTCGCACTCAGAGCTGATGGATGCTCTGAATGGTGGCGATTGGAACGACGACCTTGAATCGCGGCTGATAGCGGCCCTGGAAGATTTCAAGACCAGCGGTTCCTGGTAAGCATGACCGTCAAGAAGTAGGAGCAAGCCAAATATGGCAAGCGGAAAGGAAATTACCAGCAAAATCCAAAGCATCGGGAACACCATGAAGGTGACCTCGGCGCTGGAGATGGTTTCGGCCAGCAAAATCCGCAAATCACAGGAGCTGATGAGCGCCAGCCGCCC
>DAOWGA010000031.1 GCA_030637665.1 Lysobacterales bacterium
AATTACAACTACGGCAAGGATCTGGTGGCTGCTTATGTGACTGCTGGCGAGGCGGATTCAGAAGAACGCTGGCGGCGCTTCATCCGGCTGCTTTCTTCACCACTGTCACCTTCGGATTTAACAGCACCGGCCGACTGACACCTCGACGGGCCCCGCTTGGCGCTCGGTCCTCAGGGCGCAGGCTCGCACACGAATATGGGGATATCCCGGTTTGTGCGCGTGCGGTACTCGGCAAAAGGGGAATAGTGCTGATAACAGATTGGCCAGAGATCGGGCTTCTCGTCGGAGGTGGCGATGCGGGCGCAGAGTTTCATGCTCTTGCCGCGGTGATTTATCTCGATGTCGGGGTGCTTCACCAGGTTGAAATACCAGGCGGGGTTGCTCGCAGCGCCGCCCTGTGAGGCCACCAGAAGCACGCCTGCCCGGTAGGGAATGTACATCAACGGAATCGTCAAGCTGCGACCGCTCTGTGCGCCTTTCATGGTGACAAAGCAAACATCGTCGCCCGAAAAGGAGTTGAACAGGCGACCGCCGGTCAGGCGGTGCAGGATCATGTGGAGGCGTGTCATGGCCTTGATTAACCAGCGCGGAGGAGCTCCGCCGGTGGACGGTGAGGTATTATCGGAATCAGTCATCATGAAAGTCTCCCAAATTGGGTATGGTTCTGTTATACAAATATTCCACGGTTCAAAAAAGGCCGCCATCGATAATCAATGACCATGGACAATATGCTTTTCCAGAAGCCGAGTACAGTGCTTTTTAGCGCGCTAATCGCCATTTTCAATCTGCTTTCCGCACCACTGCCGGCCTCCGAGCCCATCCCGGACTCCTTGCCCGAAGTCGATTCAGTTTTTACCGAATTCGACAGCAGGGACACACCGGGTTGCGCCCTGGGCGTGATTCGCGACAGTGAATTCATCTATCGCCGCGGCTACGGAATGGCCAACCTGGAATATGACATTCCAATCTCTTCCGAATCGGTGTTTCGCATTGGCTCAACGTCCAAGCAATTTACCGCGATGGCTATCGCCCTGTTGGCCGAATCGGGGCGGATTTCCCTGGATGATCCGCTCAGCAAGTACTTTCCCGAATTTCCGGGCTGGGCCGAAGATATGACCGTTCGCCAATTGGTGCATCACACCAGCGGCATTCGCGACTACCTGACTCTGGCTTACGCGGCCGGCAAAACCAATGATGCAGATTACTTCAGCGATGACTGGGTAATTTCCCTGCTTGCCCGCCAGCGCGAAGGCAATTTCCCACCCGGTTCCCAGTTCCTGTACAGCAATTCCGGCTACTTTTTACTTGCTCACCTGGTGAAACGCAGCACCGGCCAAAGCCTGAAAGAATTCAGCGAGGAACATATTTTTACCCCGCTGGGGATGATGAACACACATTTTCATGACGACCACGCACACACCGTGAAACAACGTGCCGATGGCTATGCACCCATTGATGATGGCTTTTCCATCAGTATGACTACGCTGGACATCGTAGGAGACGGCAGCGTCTACACGACCATAGATGACCTGTTGCTGTGGGACCGGAATTTTTACCAGAACAAATTGGGCAAGGGTGGCCCGGAACTGATCGAGCTCGTCACAAAAGCGGGCCAACTCTCTAATGGTGACAAGGCAGCGTATGGCTCCGGGACGTCTTCTGCTTTTTCCCAGTTTTATGCTTTCGGCTTGCTGATTGAAGAGTACCGCGGCCTGCCCATGATCAGTCACGGCGGATCCTTTGTTGGCTACCGCGCGGAAATGATCCGCTTCCCTGAACAGCACTTCTCAATAGCCGTTCTGTGCAATCGTTCAGATGGCGCGCCATCGGCCAGAGCCCGGCAGGTGGCCGATCATTACCTGGCCGATCTGCTGCAGTCGTTGGCAGCAACAGAAACGGCAGACCGGGAAATTCACCTTGATGAGACACAATTGCAGCGATACGTGGGGAATTTCTGGGAGGCTTCACAAGCCATTGCCGCTGAAACCCAGGTGGAAGGCGGCAAGCTGTGGGCCGTGCATTCGCCCGATCGTCGCAATGAACTGGTGGCTGTTGGTAATAACCGCTTCAAGATGATCGGCCTGCCCTCCTCCGTCATCGTGGAATACACGATGTCCGAATCTGACATCCTGCAGTTGCGGCGAATTACCGATGGCTACCCCAGCGGCACCTTCACACCCTTCACCCGCCGCCAGGCGAACAGCGCCGAACTTGCTGCCTATACAGGCGACTACTACAGCCCGGAACTGGACATCCAGTACCGAATCCGGATGGCAGATGACCGGCTTGTATTCGACCTGGATGGCAATAAGCCCCGGAAACTGACCGCACTGTTTGATGAGACATTCGAAAGCCCGGATTGGGGCGCCTTCGAGTTCTCTCGCGGCGACGACGGCGTCATCACCGGCTTCAAGTTGCAATCCGGGCGGGTAAGAAACCTGTTATTCAGCCGGCAATAGCGCTAAATGTCCCTCACCCCTTAATCAGTCCAGGCCGCGCAACACATCCAGCACTGCCGTTCGGGCTTGTCTTATGGCCTGGGTCAGTTCCCGTTCCGCTTGCTGCGCGGCCTGTGTGTGTTGCCCTGCGCTATCCAACCGGTCGAGGTCGGCGAATTGCCCCAGCCATGATTGATGCAAGGATTCGCCGGCGGCGGGCCCCGGCTCCGGCATCAGCATCATCAAGTCACGGATCATGGCCACGCTGCCAAAACCACGGATGCGCAGCTCCCCCTCCGAAGCAATTTCCTGCTCGAAGGCCAGGTAGTAATAACGCGAATCCACTACCTCCTGCACTTCACCCAATTCTTCCAGCACCCGAAACGCTGCATGTCGGATGTTGCGCTGCTCTTCCGTCGTTTCGTTGCGCCAGGTGTTGTAGCCGAGCGCGCTTATCGCGATAAAAATGCTGATCAGGGCGACCGCGTTATTGTGAATCTGTTGGCGAATGGTGCTCATGAAATATCAAGACCGGACAAGCGGCGTTTTGTTTTCATGCAGGAGTGAGCCTTGCTATCCTCACTCCATGCCAGCTTATGACACCATTATTATCGGCGCCGGGGCGGCCGGCCTGATGTGTGCGCTCACGGCAGGCCAGCGCGGAAGACGGGTGCTGGTGCTCGATCGTTCGAACAAAGCCGGCAAGAAAATTCTGATGTCCGGCGGCGGGCGCTGCAATTTCACCAACCTGCATGTAGCGCCTGAGCGCTTTATCTCAGCCAATCCACATTTCTGCAAAAGCGCACTCAGCCGCTATACGCAGTGGGATTTCATCGAACTGGTGGAACGCCACGGAATCGAATATTTCGAAAAGGAAACTGTCAACGGTCTCAGCGGACAACTGTTCTGCCGGCAGTCATCGAAACAGATCGTCGCACTGCTGCTGAACGAATGCGCTACGGCCGGCGTGGAAATCCGTACTGGCTGCGAAACAGAGGCGGTCAGGCACAAAGATGGCTATAGCCTGGAAACCAGCCAGGGCGTATTCTCGGCCGAAACACTGGTCGTGGCCTCGGGAGGCCTGTCGATTCCCAGCCTGGGCGGCTCGGGCTTTGGCTATCAACTGGCGCAGCAATTCGGCCTGCGCCTGTTGCCGACCTCGGCCGGACTCGTGCCATTCACGTTCTCCGGTGATTTGAAAGAACTTTGCAGTCGCCTCTCAGGGCTTTCCTGCGAAGTCATCCTCAATCTCGACCAGGCCTCGTTCCGCGAAGACATCCTGTTCACCCACCGCGGCCTGAGTGGTCCGGCCGCTTTGCAACTTTCCAGTTACTGGAAGCCGGGTGAGTCAATACAGCTTAATTTGTTGCCGGGACAGGACCCCGCCAGACTCCTGGCCGGATGGAAACTCGAGCACACGAAAGCCCTGTTGCGCACCCAACTCAGCACACAACTACCGAGAAAACTGGTGCTGGAACTGGAGGCGCTGCATTGGCCCGAACTGCGGGAAACACCTCTGGCCGAGTGGCCGGACCGATTACTGGAAGAAACCGCCAGAACTTTACAGGCCTGGGAACTCAAACCCGCCGCCACCGAGGGCTACCGCACAGCCGAAGTCACCCTGGGAGGCGTTGATACACGCGATCTGTCCTCGAAAACCATGGAATCCGAAATCCCCGGCCTGTTTTTCATCGGTGAAGTAGTGGATGTCACCGGTCACTTGGGTGGCTTCAACTTCCAGTGGGCCTGGGCCTCCGCCCACGCCGCCGGCCAGGCCGTGTAGGGGAGAGCCTCTCTCGAGATCTTGCACCAGCTCGCAAGAGGCATCGGGTACCTGTGTCCAGGACACGCTCGAGACATCCCTGTTCGCTCATCATCTGTTCCCGACAGATGATGGTCCTGGACACAGGTACCCGATGCCTCCCACAAGGTGTGCGTTGATTCGCGAAAAAGATTCCTATAGTTGCCCGTTTGTTTCCACGTAGTGGCAACCTTTGCTGCGCGGATTCAGTGAGGCCGCATGCACCACCAGCAGTGCGGTCTGCACTGCGTTTCGCAATTCCACCAACTCAGGCGTCAGCCGGCAGTCCCGGTAGAACGACTGGATCTCCTCGCGCAATTCCAGCAGGATGCGACGGGCCCGGGTCAGGCGCCGCGGCGAACGCACGATGCCGGCGTAGTTCCACATGGTTTGCTGTACCAGGCTGAGATCCTGGTGCACCAGGGTCGGGTCAGCGTCGCCGGTCGGGCTTTTCCACGGCCTCGGATCCGGCAGATTGAATTCAGTAGCTGAGATTTCCCGCGCATCAGCCAGTGCGGTAAATTTGGCGCCGGTCAGGCACTCCAGCAGTGAAGTGCTGGCCAGCCGGTTGGCGCCATGCAGCCCCGTGCAGGCGGTCTCTCCGACTGCATTGAGATGAAGAACATTGGTACGACCGTCAAGATCAGTGTGCACGCCGCCGCAGGAGTAATGTGCGGCAGGTACGACAGGAATATGTTCACGCGTGATGTCGACGCCATGTTCGAGGCAGCGCTGGTAAATTGAGGGAAATCGATCACGCATGTAGTCGGCGTCCAGCGCGCTCAAGTCCAGGTAGGCGCATGGTTCACCGCTGGCAGCCATTTCATTGTGAATGGCCCGGGACACGATATCACGTGGCGCCAGTGAACCCCGTGGGTGAACCGGGTCCATGAATCGTTCGCCCTTTCTGTTAACCAGCACTGCGCCCTCGCCGCGCAAGGCCTCGGTGATCAGGAAACGCGGTGCGTTCCTGCCATAAAACACAGTGGGATGAAACTGCACATACTCCAGATCGATCAACCGTGCTCCGACCCGGTAAGCCATGGCCATACCGTGCCCGACAGTGCCGGGCCAATTGGTACTGTGCTGGAAAATCTGCCCCAGTCCGCCGGTCGCCAGAATCGTCTTGCGAGCCACCACGGCAAGCGGCTCTTTGGAATCTTTATGGAATACGTAAGCACCGAAACAGGTCAGCGGTGCGTAGCGGTCTTCAGGCTTTTCTGTATTGTGTGAGAGCGTCAGCAAATCAATCGCAACAGCACCGGTCTGGCGCTCGATGCGCGGCGTGGAATCCACGCTTGTGGCAACGGCGGAAAGAATTGCGTGGCCGGTGAGATCCCTGGCGTGAATGATGCGGCGAGCGCTGTGCCCGCCTTCGCGAGTGAATTCCAGGCTGCCATCCTCATGATGGTCAAATGCCACGTCAAGTTCATCGATCAGCAGGCTGCGCACGGCAGCCGGACCCTCTTTTACGAGTTGGTCCACAGCCGCCGGGTTGGCGGTGCCATCGCTGGCCTCCATGATATCGCTTGCCAACAAGTCAGAATCCACCGCCGTGTCGTAAATAATACCGCCCTGCGCCTGATCGCTGTTGGCATCCGAAGCTTCGCCCAGGGAAAGCAACAATACATCAAGCCCGGCCTGGGCCGCATGCAAGGCATAAGCTGAACCCGCCAGCCCCGCGCCAATCACCAGACAATCTGTACGCATCGTTTCCATTGTGATTCGACGTTACCGCCTTCCCGCGCCCACGTCAAAATGCCCTGTAGGAGGTCGCCACGCGGGCGACCCGTTCACATTCGCCCGCGCGGCGGCCTCTTACAGCCTTTTCAACACAATAACCCACCCCCAATTAATGACCATGAATAAGCAAACCCAAGCGCCAAGACCCCCTTTCACCCGCCGATCAACGGCGGAAGATGTCACCACGGACATTGATTTGCATGGCAAGA
>DAOWGA010000254.1 GCA_030637665.1 Lysobacterales bacterium
GAGCAGCTCAGTTACAAATTTTTTCATTTAAAGACGAAGCCAAATACCGCAACACAGACCAGGACACCTCGATTATCCGGTCAATAACCGCCGAAGAAGTCCGGAGCATGCCGGGTTGTGATGCGTTCTGGTCTTACCGGGGAGACCCCTACATCGGTGTAATGAAGGAAAAAGCCTGTTTCTACTTCTCGGAGCGCATGGGCAAGAATGTCTACAACACGGACACGCTCACCCTGACCGAGTCAGAAATCTGGATCAACGACCGGGCTTTCGATGAAGACGGCAACAAGATTTTCGGCAGCGACGAACCACACAAGAACCGCAAAGTTCGCTACTTCAAGGGATGGGCGGTCTTCCAGAAGAAACTGATTGATGAATCAGCGGCCGAAGACGAGATGACCTTCATCGGCGGGCTCAGGATGCACAACGAAGGACAGGTGATACCACTGATCACCGAAGAAGGCGTAGATACCGGATATTCTGTTGAACTGGCGCAGTTGACCTATCAAAACACCAAAACGGAGATATTGAAGCTGGCCCTGATCGACAAGGATGGAGTTACATTCACTTACATCTGGACCAACCCACAGGCGAAACGCATTGGTATCAATTTGCGCTGGATGCAGATCGGGTTGACGGACGAGAACTTCTGACGCCGGGATTGATGTTGCACAATAGGCGGCCAGAATTTCTGCTACGACCTGGTCGGCGTTTTCAATTTGAATCCGCGATGAAATTATAAAGTGAAGAAACCTCCGGTGTGGCTACTGGGTATCGCCAGCGGACTTTCACCGTTTGGCGTGACCATGGCAGTGCCATTGCTGGCAACGATCGCGATCCAGTTCCAGGTTGATTTTGGAGTGGTTCAGTTCGTGACATCCGCTTACCTGCTTGGGCTGGCGGTGGCTCAACCCTTCAACGGCTTTCTGTGTGACCGCTTTGGCCGCCGCCCCGTGATGCTGACCGGCTTCGCTGTTTTTGTCCTGACCAGCGCCGCAGCGGCTTTCGCCACCAGTATCGGTGGTCTGATTGCGTTCCGTTTCATGCAGGCCCTGGGTGTCAGCGTAGGCACCGTGGCAAGCCGCGCCATTGTTCGGGATACACGCGGGTCTGCGGGGGCAGCCGAAGCGTTGTCCTATATTGCGGCCTTCATGGGTCTGGCGCCCATTATCGCCCCTGTCCTTGGCGGCTGGCTGGGAGCGGTGGGCGGTTACCCGGCTGTTTTCCTTAGCACAGCCCTGATGGGCGCGGTTATCTGGACGCTGATGTTTTTCAGCCTTCCTGAAACTCTCGACCCCTCACAGGACAAGCTGAATTGGGGCGATTGGATGCAAAGATACCGAATTCTGCTCTCATCCCCTGTTTTCCTGGGGTACAGCGTGATCTTTGGTTTCGTGAAAGGCAGTTTCTTTGCTTTCCTGGCAGTCGGTGCTGCAGTATTCGAGGCAGATTTCGGAATGGGTGTGCGCGAGTTTGGCATCATCTGGGGGCTGATGGCCACCGCCTATGTGGCTGGTGCTTTTGCCAGCGGGCGCATGAGCCGCCCCCTGGGCCCCCATTCTGTCATGAATATTGCGGTACTGATAACGTTGGTGGCCGGCTGGACACTTACTCTGCTGGTGGTAGTGATTGGCGTGAACCTGTTCGGCCTGCTGCTTTCGTTGGCCGTGTTAATGGCTGCTGCCGGTGGTATCTCGCCAGTATCCCTGGCCGGCGCGGTCAACGAACACCCGGAAATGGCAGGCACCAGTTCAGGTTTGTCCAGCGCGATCGGCATCGTATTCGGCGGCGTGTTCACGGTGCTGGCAGGAATAGTTTATGCAGGAGATTTCACTCCGGTCGCTTGGCTGGTTGCTGCCTCCACGTCGCTGACTGCAATCAGCTGGCTGCTGGTGCGTTCTCAGTCCCGGGCCTGAGCGGACTCGTTCAGGCGCTGGATGACAATCTTGCGGTTTTCTTTCATGATGTGCAGTCAGTTTAACGCAAGGGATCACTACCATGCCGACCGTATTGATCACCGGAGCAAACCGCGGGCTGGGGCTGGAATTGACCCGCCAGTACCTGGAGAAGGGCTGGCAGGTCATCAGCGCCAGCCGCGGCTCTTCACCCACGCTGGATGAATTGTCTGAGCAACCCGGGCTCGAAGCCTATCGTCTCGACCTGACTGATGATGCGGCCTTGTCAGATTTTGCTGCCGCCATCGGCGAGCGCAGAATCGATGTGCTGCTGAACAATGCCGGCACCATGGGGCGGTATAACTTTGCGGAGCTTGGTTTGAAGTCCGGGCGATTCGGCAGTTTTGACCGCTCGGAGTGGCACGAGATACTCGACATCAACCTGTGTACACCGATGCGCCTGGCCGAGCTCCTGGTGGACCAGGTGGCGGCTTGCGAAAGAGGCCGTATCATCACGATCTCGAGCATGCTCGGTAGCATGGGACTTAACACGGTCGGGGGCTTGTATGCCTACCGGGCCAGCAAGGCGGCAGTCAATGCGATGATGAAATCCATGGCGGTCGATCTGGCTCCACGCGGGATTATCGCCATTGCGCTACACCCAGGATTTGTACGAACTGATATGAGCGGACCGATGGCAGAAATAGAAGCGGTGGATTCCGCGGCGGGGATGATCCGGGTCATCGACGACGTGACTCTTGAGGACTCGGGTAAAGTTCTTGCCTGGGATGGGAGCGAATTGCCCTGGTAGGCCGGCGCGGCCCGCAATGCGCTGACGCGCCTGTCAGGAAAAATCCTGGTAAAACTCCAGCCAGGCGCCGTCTGGGGTTTTTAATGCCATTATTTCGGTATCCCCGAATGGTTCCAGCCGGGTGGAAATGATTCGCTTGTCAAAGGGCAGCAACCCCTGTTGCTCAATCTGTGCCGCGAACGAGC
>DAOWGA010000024.1 GCA_030637665.1 Lysobacterales bacterium
AAGAAGTAAACGGGTGTATTATGAAAAGCCCTGATTCACACAAAATAAAACCGGATGGCCATCAAAAAACATGAAATCGGGAACAGAGCGGCAGAAACAACAACGGCGTTCAACCCGGTAGTCGGCGCCCAGTTTTCCGAGCTGATCAAATCAGCAGCACACGTGGCCGGACAGGCCACCCGCCACCCGTTCACCGTGGGCCGGCACATCTTTGGTTTTTTGCATAATTCCTCGCGCATCATCCGCGGAAAATCTGACCTCCACCCAAACCCCAGGGATCGGCGCTTCACCGACCCAACCTGGACAAGTAACCGCTTCTACCGGCACATGCTGCAATTCTGGATGGCTGCAAGAGCCTCCGTCACCGAATGCATCGAAGATTTTGATCTGGACAGAACCGATCAGGCCCGCACTGCCCTGCTGGTCGATATCGTCGTGGACACCCTGGCGCCAACGAACACCCTGCTGGGTAATCCGGCAGCCCTCAAACGTTTTTACGAGACCGGTGGCGCATCCCTGGTTCGCGGCCTCAGAAACGCCTATGACGATTTTATCTCCGGCAGCGGCTTACCAGCGCAGGTGGATAGCCGGAATTTTGAAGTAGGCAACAACCTGGCCAGTACCGAAGGTGCTGTGGTGTTCCGCAATGACATGCTGGAGCTGATCCAGTACACCCCACTGACCGAAAAGGTTCACGCGATCCCGTTGCTCATCATTCCGCCCCAGATCAACAAATTCTATGTGCTGGACCTCACTGCCGATAAAAGCATGATCCGCTATCTCGTCAGCCAGGGTTACCGGGTGTTCTGCATCAGCTGGTTCAATCCCGGGCCGGCCCAGGAAAGCTGGGATCTGGAGAGATACGTGAAGGCCGTAATCAAGGCCTCGGATGTCGTGCGCGACATCACCCGCCAGAGGAAACTGAATGTGATGGGGGCCTGTTCGGGCGGCATCACGATTTCCACCACGATGAGTCACCTGGCCGCGGTGGGCGATGATCGTATCAACTCCTGCACTCTGCTGGTCTGCTTGCTCGACCCCAAGCCGGATGATACCGAAATCGGGGCCTTGATGACCGATGCCTCCGTTGAGTATGCGCGCAACAAATCTGCGAAGAAAGGCGTTCTGTCCGGCAAGGAACTGGCCAAAACCTTTGCCTGGATGCGACCCAACGACCTGATATGGAACTACTTCGTCAACAATTACCTGATGGGGGATTATCCGCCGGCATTTGATGTCTTGCACTGGAACGACGACAGCACCAATCTGTCAGCCGCCGTGCACTCCGATTTCCTCGATTTCTTCGTGGACTCGCCCTTCGCGCATCCGGGAACACAGAAATTCATGGGCCAGCCACTGGACCTTTCCAGGGTGAAACAGGACATCTTCATATCTTCGGGCATTACCGATCACATCACACCGTGGCGGGCGTGCTACCGCTCGGTGGGGCTGTTTGGCGGCGATGTGACTTTCATAGTCTCAAGCAGCGGACACATTCAATCGCTGATCAATCCGCCGGGCAACCCGAAGTCGCGTTACCGCACCAGCAGCGTCAAAACCACCGACCCCACCGAATGGATGGATCGCTCCGAGGAACACACCGGCACGTGGTGGAGCTTGTGGAGTGACTGGCTGGGCGAGCGTTCTGGCGCCATGCGAAATGCACCGCGCACGCTGGGTAATGCAAAATATCCGCCCCTGGACAAGGCGCCAGGATTGTACGTATTCGGCTGAGGAAGAAAATTGGATAGCTACAAACCCGAAATCCGGCACATCAAAATCGGCCGGCAGGAATTCCGCACCGCGATATGGGAAGGCGACCCCAAGGTCCGCCCACTGCTGTTCTTCAACGGCATTGGCGCCAACCTGGAAACCGTCGTGCCACTGGCCAGGAGATTGAACCGCAGCCGCGACCTGGTCACTTTTGACCCACCCGGAATCGGTGAATCACCGGATGCGTGGTTTCCCTACAGCTTGTGGTCGATCGCCAGGTCGGCCAGCCGGATTCTGGACGAACTGGGCTACACCACGCTGGATGTATACGGTGTGTCATGGGGCGGCGGCCTCGCGCAGCAGTTCGCTTTCCAGTACGCCAGCCGCGTGCGCTGCCTGGTGCTGGCCGCCACGGCCCCTGGCATCACGATGTTCCCGGGCAGGATTTCAGCGCTCAGTAAAATGATACAGCCAAGACGCTACAGCGATTCGCAATATCTGCATACAAACGCTGAAGCCCTGTACGGCAAGATGCCCGAAGACAAGCTCATGAAACACGCCGGGCGTGTCAGGCCACCGACAGCCAGGGGTTATTTTTATCAGATGATGGCCATGTCCGGCTGGACCAGCCTGCCCTTCCTGCCGCTGTTGCCGCAACCCACGCTCATCCTGGCCGGCGACCGCGACCGGATCGTGCCGTTGATCAACGCACAAATCCTGAAACTCATGATCCCGAATGCCAGGCTGCAAGTCATCAAAGGCGCCGGCCACCTGTTTTTCGT
>DAOWGA010000290.1 GCA_030637665.1 Lysobacterales bacterium
GGAGATTAGTTGCTACTTCTGCCATACGGGCGCGGACCGATCGATATCGGCGGGCGTGCCGGAGCTGGACAAGTGCTTGCTCTGTCACAAGGTCATCGCCAACCGGTTCGACCCGATTGCCAAGCTCCACAAAGCCCATTACATCCTGATGAACATCGAGTGCGAAAGTGAAACTCTGGCTGAACTTGAAGGTCTTTTCCGCTTCAATGATGCTGTTTTGCGTCACCTGACGGTCCGTCGCCAGTCCGCGATTGTTGAACAGTCCCTGATGATGAAGGCGAAGGAAGAAAAAGACCGTTCAAGCCGCAGTTACGATGATCGCAGACGGCCTTCTTCGGATACGGCGCCAAAGGCCCCCGGGGCTGACAGCCCGCAACCAGCGGCTGCTGAAGCCGCTAGCGAAGCCGGTGCTGACGCCCCGGTTAAAGAAGCGCCCGCCGCAGACCAGGAAGTGGTTGAGGCCGTTGCCGAAACCGCAGTACCTGCTGCAGATCAGGAAGCGGTTGAAGCGGTTGCCGAAGCAGTGGCGCCAGCAGCAGACGAATCAAGCAAGAAGGCTGCAGACGCTGAAAGCGTTGAAGCCTGACCAGGAACAGGAGAAACACTATGCCACGCCATTTCAGACGCAGAAAATTCTGCCGCTTCACCGCCGAGGGAATCACTGAAATTGATTATAAGGATGTCAATTTACTGAAGCAGTATGTCGGTGAATCAGGCAAGATCGTACCCAGCAGGATCACCGGCACCAAGGCGCGCTATCAGCGCCAGCTGTCCCGGGCCATCAAGCACGCGCGCTACCTGTCGCTGCTGCCTTACACCGACAACCATTGATCTGCTGATCAACCAGGAGAACGAAAATGGAACTGATTCTGCTTGAAAAAGTACAGAAGCTGGGTGATCTGGGCGACAAAGTAAATGTCAAGCCGGGTTATGGCCGGAACTACCTGGTGCCTCTGGGCAAGGCGGTTTCCGCAACCCCCGAGAATATCGCCGAGTTCGAAGCCCGCCGGACTGAGCTGGAAAAAGTAGCACTGACGAAACTGACTTCCGCCAGGGATCGCAGTGAAGGTCTGGAGGGGTTCGAGATCACACTGTCTGCCAATGCCAGTGATGAAGGCAAGCTCTATGGCTCCATCGGCCCGCGGGAAATTGCCGATGCCGTAACCGCCGCCGGGCCGCATCTTGAGAAATCAGAGGTCATCATGGGTGAAGGCCCCATCCGCTACGCGGGTGAGCACGAAGTCATCCTGAACCTGCACGCGGATGTGGAAACCCACATCAAGGTGATCATCAACCCGGAATAATCCGGCGGGCTTGGTGATGTTCTTGCGGACATCGGGCGGAGCCTCTATGCTCTCACAGCAGCCCGGCATTTGCCGGGTTGCAGATTTCTCTTCCAATCCTGAAAAACGAAAGCATGGCAGCACCCAAACTCGCCACCGTTGAGAACTTGAAAGTTCCACCTCATTCCATTGAGGGCGAACAGGCGGTACTGGGAGGTATGTTGCTGTCGGCGCGCGCCTGGGACCAGGTCGCCGACGTGATCACTGAAGATGACTTTTATCGTGAGGATCACCGTCTCATTTTCCGCGCCATCCAGGAATTGAGTGATAGCAGCAGGCCTTGTGACGCAGTTACCATCACCGAATGGTTCGAATCTCACGGCCTGGTGGATCAGGTTGACGGCGGCTCTTACATCAGCCAGTTGGCATCCACCACACCCAGCGCGGCCAACGTCAAGGCCTACGCGAACATCGTCCGCGAGAAATCAATACTGCGTCAGTTGATTGATGTGGGTTCGGAAATTACTTCGGCTGCTTTTACATCAGACGGGCGCGAAAGCAAGGAGTTGCTGGAAGAGGCGGAACGAAGAGTCTTTGCCATTGCCGACCAGGGTATGCGCAGTGGTTCGGACATAGTGACAGTGCAGGACACTCTCAAAGAGGCAATCGAGAAGATCCAGGAGTTGCATGAGTTTGAAGGCGAAATTACGGGTACGCCAACGGGCTTCAAAGATTTCGACAAGATGACCGCGGGCCTGCAGCCATCTGATCTGATTATTGTTGCCGGCCGCCCGGCCATGGGCAAAACATCACTGGCTATGAATATCGCGGAAAACGCAGCCATAAAACATGATATACCGGTGGCCATTTTCAGCATGGAAATGTCATCGCTACAATTGGTGATGCGGCTTTTCTCCTCACTGGGCCAGATTGATCAGACCCGTCTGCGGACCGGTAATCTCGATGATCTGGACTGGCCCAAGCTGACCTCAGCCATGAACCTCCTGCACAAGAGCCGCATTTTTATCGATGAAACTCCAACTCTGTCTCCTTCCGAACTTCGAGCGCGGGCCCGCAGGCTGAAGCGCGAGCATGACATCGGCCTGATCGTTGTGGATTACCTGCAGTTGATGGCTGTGCCGGGATCTTCTGAAAACCGGGCAACAGAAATAGCTGAAATATCACGCTCACTGAAAGCTGTTGCGAAGGAACTTCATGTGCCGGTGGTTGCCCTGTCCCAGTTGAATCGCGCGCTGGAGCAAAGGCCCAACAAGCGCCCGGTCATGGCGGACCTGAGGGAATCCGGCGCGATCGAGCAGGACGCCGATCTGATCGTCTTTATTTACCGCGATGAGATTTATAACCAGGAGACGCCGGATAAAGGAAAAGCAGAGATTATTATCGGCAAACATCGCAACGGTCCAACCGGCACCACGGTTCTGACTTTCCAGGGGCAATGGGTGCGTTTTGTCAACTTCGCCCCCGAGCACGCCTACCCAACGGCATTTGACTAGCCAATCGCAAGGAATTAGCCAGCAGTTTGCCCTTTTCGAGTGCTCCGCAGGCGCTAAAATCCCATCCCATGAGCCGAAACACCGTCGCCAAAATCGATCTCGCCGCGATCAGGCACAACCTTGTGAGAGTGAGAAAACTGGCGCCCGCAAGCCAGGTTGCCTGCGTGGTAAAAGCCGATGCCTACGGGCATGGCCTGACCCGGGTGAGCGCCGCGCTGAACGAAGCCGATATCCTGGCGGTGGCCACTATTGATGAAGGCCGCCGTTGTCGCAACAGCGGTTGGCAAGGGCGCTTGCTTTTGCTGGAAGGGCCCGCCAACGTGCCTGAATTCGAGGAAATGATCTCGGTGGAAGCCGAGATGGTTGTTCACCACGAGACTCAGCTCGAACTTCTACGCCAGCGCCGCCACGAGATCAGCAAGGCCCTGTGGCTGAAAATAGACAGCGGGATGCATCGCCTCGGTTTTCCTCCTGAAGACGCCGCCTCGGTGCATGCGGAACTGGAGTCCTTACGCGGCCCGGCGCCCACCGTCCTGATGACACACTTCGCTTGCGCGGACGAACCCCACAATCCGATCACGCAGCAGCAGATTGAGAGATTTGATGCTTCGATGGCTGGAATTCCCGGACAGGTCTCCCTGGCCAATTCGGCTGCCATCCTGAATTTCCCAGAAAGCCACAGGGACTTTATCCGGCCTGGCCTCATGCTGTACGGCGTATCGCCTTCCAGCCAAAAGCCAGCCGCGGAAATCGGGCTGCGGCCCGCCATGACCCTGCAGTGTGACCTGATTGCCATAAACCAGTGCTCGGCCGGTGACACTGTGGGTTACGGCGCCGCCTACACTTGCCCCGGGGATCTGCGCATCGGTGTCGCAGCGATTGGTTACGGAGACGGCTATCCCCGCAATGCGCGGAATGGCACGCCGGTGTTGTTGAACGGCAAGCGGGCAGCCCTGGTAGGCCATGTTTCAATGGACATGATCACCATTGACCTGAGTGGCCATGACGAAGCACAAGTGGGTGACCAGGTTACTTTGTGGGGGCGGGGTTTGCCGGTAGAGGAGGTGGCGCTGTGGTGTGATGCCATTTCCTATCAATTGATTTGCGGGGTAACGGCTCGCGTCAAGCCGGTCATTTGCTAGCCCGCGTCATTCCTCCGGGTCGGTCAATTCATATTTTCTCAGGTAACCACGCAGTTGGTGGTAGGTCATCCCCAGGAATTCCGCGGTCTTTTTCTGGTTGAAGCGGCATTGTTCCAGTGCCGATTTGAGTAAATCGACCTCATGCTGCTGGATGTGGTCCTTGAAATCGTAGGCCTCGGTCGGCCGGGCCTGAGCCTTTTGTGGAAGCTCAGCCTGCTTCGAAAGACCCGGCCGCCAGGGCGAATCGAACGGGTCGAAAATGAGCCCTGATATCGGTTCATCATCGCCCAGTGACGAATAGACGGCCCTTTCGACTACGTTTTTCAGTTCGCGCACGTTACCCGGCCAGTGATAATCCACCAAACCCTCATGGGCGGAATCACTGAAGCCCTGAAACAGCTCAAGGCCCAGTTCACCGGACATTTTTACCGCAAAGTACTCAGCCAGGGGCATGATATCCTCGCGGCGTTCGCGCAGTGGGGGCAGGGTGATCACATCGAATGCCAGGCGGTCGAGGAGGTCCGCCCGGAATTTTCCCTGTTCAGCCAGGGTGGGCAAGTCTTCATTGGTGGCGCCGATGATGCGTACATCTGTCATGATGGTATCGTTTCCACCCACTCTTTCGAGTTCACCATACTCGATCACGCGCAATACTTTTTCCTGCACACGCTCCGATGTATTTGACAGCTCGTCCAGGAACATGCTGCCCTCGTTGGCCAGTTCAAAGCGGCCCAGGCGCCGGCGGGTTGCACCGGTGAATGAACCTGCTTCGTGACCAAATAACTCGGTTTCAAGCAGTGACTCAGCCAAGGCTGCACAGTTGAGCTTGACAAAAGGGCGGTCCCAGCGCGGAGACAGGAAGTGGATGCGGGCCGCAATCAGTTCCTTGCCAGTGCCACGCTCGCCGATCACCAGCACTGGCCGGTTCAGTTGTGCCACCCGCGATACATGCTCCAGGACCTCGAGAAATATCGGGGATTCGCCGATCAGTGGTTGTTCCTGCTGCCGCTCCATGAGACCTGCTTTATCGATTGACCAGGGCTATTGTAGGAAAAACCGGTCAATTGCGATATGGGCTGGAGGTCACGGGCCTGATCTGATACAAGAAGGGCTGAGTCGGGAATTCAATCAATGGCCAAAAACAAGAACATTTATCAATGCGAAAATTGCGCTGCCCGGCTGGGTAAGTGGGTCGGGCAGTGCCCCGAATGCAAAGAGTGGAATTCTATTGTAGAGACCCGGGAAGAGCCTCGCACCGGTGGGCGCTTCGCCGGTTATTCCGGGCAACTCGCCAATGACATTAAAAATCTGGCTTCCGTAGGGCAGTCTGACGTGGACCGCATGAAAGTGGGAATAGGGGAGCTGGATCGTGTGCTGGGTGGGGGAATTGTTCCAGGGTCGGTGATTCTGCTCGGTGGTGATCCGGGTATCGGTAAGTCAACTCTGTTGTTGCAGTTGATCGCCTCGCTTGCCGGCCGGTTCCCCAGCCTCTACATCACCGGTGAGGAGTCGCTGCAACAACTGGGCATGCGTGGCCGGCGACTCGGGCTGCCCATGGAGGGTATTCGTTGCCTGACCGAAACTTCAGTTGAGCAGATTATCAGCCACGCGGCAGACGAAAAGCCGCGCCTGATGATCGTCGATTCAATACAGACTGTTTACTCCGAAGCGCTGGCATCGGCCCCGGGTTCCGTTGCCCAGATACGCGAGTCGGCCGCCGCCCTGGTGCGCTGGGCCAAGGAAAATCAGTGTTGTGTGTTCCTGGTTGGCCATGTCACCAAGGAAGGCGCCCTGGCCGGGCCCAGGGTGCTGGAACACATGGTGGACGCGGTGTTGTATTTTGAAAGCGATGGCGGAAACCGTTATCGCGTGATCCGGGCCGTCAAGAACCGCTTCGGAGCGGTCAACGAGCTCGGCATGTTCGCCATGACCGGCAAAGGGCTCAGGGAAGTGAAGAATCCTTCGGCCATTTTTCTGTCAGGGCATTCAGAGCCGGTGTCTGGCAGCGTCATTACCGTTGTGCGCGAAGGAACGCGCCCCATCCTGCTCGAAGTACAGGCCCTGGTCGATCAGAGCCACCTGAACAATCCACGTCGCGTCGTCCTTGGCCTGGAGCACAACCGCCTGGCCATGATGCTCGCGGTTCTGCACCGCCAGGGTGGGGTGGGGCTGGCCGATCATGATGTATTCATCAATGTGGTGGGTGGGATGCGCATCGCGGAAACCGGGGCAGACCTGCCCATGTTGCTGGCCCTGTTTTCAAGCTTTCGCGACAAACCTATGCCACAGAAAATGATCTGCTTTGGAGAAGTGGGCCTGTCAGGCGAGATTCGCCCAGTCGCCGATGGTGAACAGCGCCTGCGCGAAGCGGCCAGCCACGGATTTACCCGCGCCCTGATACCCGCTGCCAATGCACCGCGCAAACCGATCAGCAATCTTGAGGTAGTTCCATTGCGTACGGTTGCAGAGGTGCTGGAACGCGTTTCAGCTTGAGACATCCGTAAAGCGTATCGGTCGACTCATGCTACGTTTGAATGCGACTTCCCCTATGAAGGCGTGGCGCTGAATCAGGTGATGTCAGTCTGTCACCCGGTTTGGCTTGACCAGGACCTTGCAGATGACATTGTCCTTGATTTCAATAATGGTCATGATGTGCCGGCCAATACGCAGGCTGGTTTTGCCGGAAGGAATGTTTTCCAGCTCTTCCAGGAGCAGGCCGTTGAGTGTGCTCGCCTCTTCCTCTGGCAGGTTCCAGCCCATTTTCCGGTTGAGCGCGCGGATCGTGACGGCCCCATCGACCAGGTAATTTCCGTCGTCGAGCTTGCGGGTGTGCCGTGATCTGGCCCTGCCCCCGGAGGTGTATTCCCCGACGATTTCCTCGAGGATATCATCCAGAGTGACCATACCCTGGATGTCGCCATACTCATCGACCACCAGGCCCATGCGGCGTTCCCTGGTCTGAAATTCCAGCAGTTGCTGGGTGAGCGCCGTTCCTTCGGGGATGAAGTAGGGGCTTCGCACCGACCGTTTTAGGTCCTCGAAAGTGAGGGCACCGTGCGCCAGTTTGGCAATCACGGTTCGGATGTGCAGCAGGCCTTCCACCTGATCAATACTTTCCCGGAACACGGGCAGTCGCGTATAGACTGTTTGGGTGAGTTGAGTCAGGATGTCTTCCCAGTCATCGTCGAGGTCGATGCCGACAATGTCCTGGCGCGGAATCATCACGTCATCCACGCTGGCCTGTTCCAGGTCCAGGATGTTGACCAGCATGCGCTGATGATCGTCCGGAATCTGCCCGCCTTCCTGTACCAGTGTGCGCAGTTCTTCCCGGTTCAAGCGCTCCATCAAATCCGCATTTGTACGCACGCCAAACGGTTTCAGAATCAGGTTGGCAAATGCATTGACCAGCCAGACCAGGGGATAAAGCACCTTGAGCAGGGCCGACAGCACATAGGAAGCAGGAAATGCGATCCGTTCCGGGTGCACCGCCGCCACCGTTTTTGGCGCAACCTCGGCAAAGATCAGGACCACGACGGTCATCACCAGCGAGGCGATCCACACGCCGCTGGCCCCGAACAGGCGGATGCCAATCACTGTAGCAATCGAGGCGGCCAGGATGTTGACCAGATTGTTGCCCAGCAGGATGAGGCCGATCAGGCGGTCAGGCTTGCGCAGCAAATTCTGTGCTATGCGTGCGCCTTTGTGCCCCTTGTTGGCCAAGTGACGAAGCCGGTACTTGTTCATCGCCATCAGCCCGGTTTCGGAGCTGGAAAAAAAACCTGAAATTATGATCAGGATGACCAGGGTGGTGTACAGGCTGCCTAGGGGTATTTCTTCCATGAATCAGGATTGCCAGCTCTTTCCCAGGATGATCTCGAGCACCAGCTTGCTGCCAAAGTAGGACAACAGAAGCAAAACGATACCGGCCAGCGTTAGTCGCACTGCCAGGCTGCCCCGCCAGCCATAACGCCAGCGCCCCCAGAGCAGTAGTCCGAATACCAGCCAGGCCAGGATGGAGAGAATGGTCTTGTGAACCAGGTGTTGAGCGAAAATGTCATTGATGAACACGATGCCCGAAAGCAGTGAAACCGTCAGCAGCACGAAACCCACCGGGATGAGTTTGAACAGGAGGTGCTCCAGGACTTCCAGTGCGGGCAGCCTCCGGACCAGCGGGCTCAGATGATGCCGGCGCAGAAAATGATCGATAATGGCCACGAACATGGCATACACACCGGCGATGCTCAAAACACCGAATGCCGTGACTGAGCTGACCAGGTGTACCGCTATGCCGGGTGAAACTTCCTTCAGTGGTATCACGTTGTGGGGCAGTATCCACTCGAGCAGCAGAACGGCCGCGGCAATGGGTAAAGCGACCAGGCCTGCGTCATACAAGGTACTTCGGGTAAATGCGGAACTGATCAGTAACAGCATGATGACCAGGGCACAAAGTGACATCAGGTGCGGCAGGCTGACATCCAATTCCGGGCCACCGAACCAGTGGTTGACCTGCACACCGGCGTGGAACAAAACGCCCACGAAAGCAAATGCCAGGGAAATCCGCCGCCAGCCGGAGGAGCGATGCCGGATCGAATTGTAAAGAAAGCCGGCCGCCGCCATGTAGAAAACGATTGCCAGGATCAATGGAATGTCGTGGGTCATTTCAGTCCGATATACGGTCAATACTGAGGCTATAATACCTGAGTAATCACCGGCTGGTTACCTTAGAGATCATTCATTCGTCAAAAAAATTCCGGAGCGTTTCATGTTTGAAAATCTGACCGAGCGCCTGTCCCGCACGGTACAACAATTGCGTGGCAAAGGCCGCCTCACTGAAGACGGTATCAGGGCCACTCTGCGTGAGGTTCGAATTGCGCTGCTGGAAGCTGATGTCGCACTGCCAGTGGTGCAGACCTTCATTAACGGGGTCCGTGAAAAGGCGCTAGGCCAGGAAATCCTGAAGAGCCTGACGCCAGGGCAGGCCATGGTGAAGCTGGTTCATGATGAACTGGTCCAGCTGATGGGGGTGGAGAACGAAGCGCTCGACCTGAAAGCGCAGCCGCCGGTACCGGTCCTGATGGCCGGCCTGCAGGGCTCCGGTAAAACGACCACGACAGCGAAATTGGCCCGGCTGCTGATCGAACAGGAAAAGAAACGCGTGATGGTTGTTTCCTGCGATGTATACAGGCCGGCGGCCATCGAACAGTTGAAGGCCCTGGCAGCCCAGGTTGGTGCGATTTTCCAGCCATCGACAACAGATCAGAAACCGGAACAAATAGCGAAAGATGCCCTGGCTGCAGCACGCCAGCAGATGTGTGACGTCCTCCTGGTCGACACTGCGGGCCGTCTGCATGTCGACCAGGAGATGATGCTCGAGATTCGCCAGATCCATGCCGCGATTTCACCGCATGAAACCCTGTTCGTAGTCGATGCAATGACCGGCCAGGATGCCGCCAACACGGCTGCGGCCTTCAATGATGTATTGAGCCTTACCGGTATCGTTTTGACCAAGACCGATGGCGATGCCCGCGGCGGCGCCGCTTTGTCAGTCCGCCAGATCACAGGCAAACCGGTCAAATTTCTCGGCTCCGGCGAAAAAACCGACGCGCTGCAGCCATTTCATCCCGAGCGCGTGGCCTCACGCATCCTGGGCATGGGCGACGTCCTTTCCCTGGTCGAGGAGGTACACCGCAAGGTCGACCGGCAGCAGGCTGAAAAACTGGTCAACAAAATGCGCCGGGGCCGGGGCTTCGACCTGGAGGATTTCAGGTCGCAACTGGAACAGATGCAGAACATGGGTGGCCTCGGTGGCCTGGTGGATAAACTCCCCGGCATGAGCAATCTGCCGGACAAAGTGAAGTCGCAGGTCGATGATAACCAGACCCGGCAGATGATCGCCATCATCAATTCGATGACCCCCCAGGAACGGCGATTCCCCGACGTGATCCGGGGTTCACGCAAAAAGCGCATTGCCAATGGTTCCGGCACGCAGATCCAGGCAGTTAACCGGCTTCTGAAACAGCACGGCCAAATGCAACGAATGATGAAAAAAATGGGCAAGGGCGGCATGTCGAAAATGATGCGCAAGATGGGTAAACTGCAGGGCCAGTTACCACCCGGCGGATTTCCGGGAGGCGGACCGGGTGGCAAGATGCCATTTTGAGAATTTCTGAATGACGACAGCATCAAGACGCGACTTCATTGCTACCGGCCTGCTGGGTGCCGGTGCTGCCTCACTTGGCTTGCTGGCGCTTTCCAAATATGCCCTGGGCAGGGGCAATCCGGGCATCAGCGATGCCATGGGCCCATTGCGGCCGGTTGCAGACGAAAGCACCGGGCTTCCGCTACTTCTGCTTCCTGAAGGTTTTCGCTATCGATCTTTTTCCTGGGCGGGTTCGAAAATGCATGATGGCCATCCGGTTCCCAGGCTCGCAGACGGTATGGGCGTGGTTCGCAATGAAGGCTCCCGCGTCACCCTGGTCAGGAACCACGAGTTGCGCGGTTCATCGGGGCCTATTGGCGACCCGGCCACGGCGTACGATGTGACGGGCGGTGGCGCCACCACGCTGGTTTTTGATACTCATGAGGAAAGCCTGAAAGACTCCTGGGTCAGCCTCGGCGGTACGCTGCTGAATTGCGCTGGCGGAGTGACCCCCTGGGGAACATGGCTGTCATGCGAAGAGGCGCCGCTGTCACCTGAGTTGATGCATCTCCCGACGCCGGGCAGGAAGTTGAGTTGGAGAGCAGAAAACGCTCAACGGCCGCACGGTTACGTGTTTGAAGTGCCGGCACAAGGTGTCGCCAGGCCTGAACCGATCATTGAAATGGGGCAGTTCTATCACGAAGCCGTAGCTTTCGATGTTCGCAGCGGCACTGCTTACATGACCGAGGACACGAATCCAAAAGCCGGGATCTACCGCTATATCCCCAATGTTCCCGGCAAATTGCTCGCGGGCGGACGCTTGCAAATGATGCGCGTGGATGGCGGCCGGGACATGCGCGACGGACTGGTCATTGGCCGCGCATTGCCCGTCGAATGGGTCGACATTCCGGATCCCGGGCAGGGTTTTACCCGCAACAGCCGTGAAGGTGACGGTGTCGTTAAACAGGGGCTGAAGGCCGGTGGCTCGGGGTTCATTTCGCTGGAGGGCTGTGTCTGTTATGACGGCCATGTGTATTTCACCAGTAAATATGGCGGTCACGCGAAATCTGGCTATGTTTACGAATACGACATTGACAATGAAATGATCTGGCTGGTCTACGAATCACCGGGCCATCGGGTTTTTTCCGGCCCCGACAACATTATGATGTCTCCGCGTGGCAGCCTCCTTTTATGTGAGGACCGGGTCAGTCAGAATACGGCAGCGCAGAAACTGGCCGGTCTCACTGCCGCAGGGGAACTCTTCCGCTTCAGCCAGATTAACCCGGATATCTCCGGAACATTTGCCGGCTTCAATCTGGCCAGAACCGTGCTGCACAGCGAATGGGCCGGTGCCACCTTCTCCGCTGACGGGCAGTGGCTGTTCGTCAATATCTTCAATCCCGGCATCACTCTGGCCATCACCGGCCCCTGGCAAGAAGGCCTGATCTAGCAGCCTGTCGGAGGCTGCATGGCGGCCTCCTGCAAAATCCGTATTTTGCTGTTTTCTTTTACTGGGAATAGAGGTAAAATGTGCGGTTTGCTGAATCCGCCAAGCTGGGCGGGATGCCGTTGAAAACCGGAACATTAGATCTTCCGGCGGCGTTTAGGCTGGCTTGGCTTGTGCAGTTTCAAATAGCCGATGAATGTTGAATGAATCGGCTGGACTAAATTGGATTTTAAATAATGGTAAAGATCAGATTGTCGCGGGGCGGCGCGAAGAAGCACCCGTTCTATCACATTGTGGTGACGGATAGCCGCAAAGCGCGTGATGGCCGCAGTATCGAGCGGGTTGGGTTTTTCAACCCTGTGGCCAAGGGCCAGGAAGAGCGTCTTCGGCTGAACCTGGAACGCCTGGATTACTGGACGGGCGTTGGCGCCCAGCTCAGTGATCGCGTGAAATCGCTGGTTTCCGAGGCGCGCGCGCAGGCTTCCTGAAACAGCCGGTTGCGGCGTGATGAGTCCGGTGGAGCATAGCGAGCGGAAGATTGTCACGCTCGGGCACATTTCCGGAGTTCACGGCGTCAGCGGATGGCTAAAGATCTATTCGCTGACCGAGCCAAGAGAGGCGATATTCGGATACCAGCCCTGGTTACTGGGCGAACAGAAAGAAACCGTTCGCATCAAAGAGGGAAAGAAACACGGCAAGCATTTGATTGCCTTGTTTGAAGATGCAAGTGATCGCAGCCAGGCGGAAAATCTGGTGAACCGGCAAATTGCTGTGTTTCGTGATCAATTTCCGGAATTGCCGGAAACAGAATTTTATTGGGCCGATCTGATCGGGCTTGCGGTAAAGACGCAGAGCGGCACCGAGCTGGGAAACATCAAGACCATGCTGGCCACCGGAGCCAATGACGTTATGGTGGTGCAGGGCGAGCGGGAACGACTGATCCCCTTTGTCCAGGGTCCTTATGTGAAGCGCGTTGATGTGGAGCAGGGCCTGGTCGTGGTGGATTGGGATCCGGATTTCTAGCGGATGAGAATTCAGGTCATCACGCTGTTTCCGGAAGAATTCGCGCCGTTGGTGGATATAGGCGTGACCGGCCGTGGAATCCGTGATGGGAAGGTGCAGTTGGATCTGCTGAACCCGAGGGATTTTGCCGCCGACAGACACCGCACCGTGGATGACCGCCCTTACGGCGGCGGACCCGGAATGGTGATGGCGGTTGAGCCTTTGCGCAGCGCGATTCGCGCGGCACGCGACCATGCCGGGGGAAAGGCCAGGGTTAGTCTTCTCAGCCCACAGGGCAAGCGACTTGACCATGAGGCCGTGCGTGAACTGGCGCAAAGACAGGAACTGATCTTCGTTTGCGGACGCTACGAAGGTATTGATGAACGGCTCATTGAGCTGGAAGTCGACGAGGAATGGTCCATTGGTGACTATGTTCTCAGCGGAGGTGAGCTGGCTGCAGCCGTGATCATCGACACAGTTACGCGCCTGCTGCCGGGCGTGCTCGGGGACGAGCAATCGGCACAGCAGGATTCATTCATGGACGGTTTGCTGGATTGTCAGCACTATACCCGCCCGGAGGAAGTGGCGGGCCTGGAAGTGCCACCGGTGTTATTATCCGGAGATCACGGGGCTATAGCGCGCTGGAGAAAAAAGCAGTCGTTGGGCCGTACCTGGCTGAGAAGGCCGGAGTTACTACAGACACTGGACCTGGACAAAGAATCAAGAGCCCTGCTGACGGAGTTCATTCAGGAAAATCCTGAGTAAAGTCGACTGGATCAGAGCACGCTTTGACACAAAGAATTGAAATTAAGGATTGAGACAATGACTAACATCATCGACGAAATTAACGCGGAACAGATGAACCGTGAACTACCCGAGTTTGCTCCGGGTGACACCATCATCGTCAGCGTGAAGGTGAAAGAAGGCAACCGCGAACGCGTGCAGGCTTTCGAAGGCGTGTGCATCGCCATTCGCAACCGTGGCCTGAATTCAGCCTTCACCGTGCGCAAGATTTCACATGGTACCGGCGTGGAACGCGTGTTCCAGACCCACAGCCCCATGATTGACTCCATCAAGGTCAAGCGCCGCGGCGATGTCCGCCGGGCCAAGCTTTACTACCTGCGCGGCCTCGAAGGCAAGGCATCCAGAATCAAAGAAAAGCTCAACTGATCAGACCTGTTTCGGAAAAAGCCCACCCAACGAGGCTGGGCTTTAGCCAAAGTGCAAGGTCTTCACTTCCTGGAAATCTTCAATACCGAAAATGCCGCCTTCGCGTCCGTTGCCGGACTGCTTGTAGCCGCCAAACGGGCTGCCATACTCGAATCCACCACCATTGATATGCACGGCGCCGGCACGCAGCTTCGACGCTACCCGTTCAGCACGTTCAATGTCACCGGTTTGTAGATAGGCAGCTAAACCATAGGGTGTGTCATTGGCTATCTGGATGGCTTCCTCTTCAGTGTCGAAGGGAATGATCGCCAGCACCGGGCCAAACACTTCTTCCCGGGCGATCTTCATATTGTTGCTCACGTCGGCGACGATCGTGGGCCTGACGTAATAGCCGGTCTCGAAGCCTTCGGGTTTACCGGGGCCGCCACACAAAAGACGGGGTGCCTCGGCCACGGCTGCTTCGATATGTGCCTGTACGCGCCCGAATTGAATAGCGCTGACCAGCGGCCCGATATGATCGCCCTCTGTGCCCGGATCGCCCACAGCCTGGGCTTTGCCGACTCGTTCGGCGATTTCCAGGACCTTGTCGTAACAGGAACGCTCGACCAGCAGGCGTGTCGGCGCATCACAGGACTGGCCCGTGTTGTAGAAACAATCAAGAACCGACTGTGTTACCCGGTTTTCAAGCTCCTCGCCGCAATCGGCAAACACCAGGTTTGGCGACTTGCCACCCAGTTCCAGTGTGACCCGCTTAACCGTATCAGCCGCGTCTTTGCTGATTGCCATGCCAGCGCGGGTTGAACCGGTAAAAGACATCATTTGTATATCCGGATGCCTGGACAACGCGGCACCCGCGATTGGCCCGGCTCCGTTCACCAGGTTGAAAACACCGGGCGGGAAGCCGGCAGCGTGAACCATTTCGGCATATAGAGCGGCCGAGAGCGGTGTGAATTCGGAGGGTTTCAGCACGCAGGTACAACCGGTAGCCAGCGCTGGAACCACTTTCAGGGCAACCTGGTTAATCGGCCAGTTCCAGGGCGTGATCAGCCCGCAAACGCCGACAGGTTCGCGCATCAGCGTGTCGCCGTTGTTTAGAGTTTCCCGGGTTTCCTGTTCACGCAGGGCGTCTATAAAACCCTGCAAATGACCCGCGCCACAATCCGTCTGTGCTTCACGTGACATCGTGATCGGTGCGCCCATCTCGGTGGTGATGGCCTGCGCCATTTCTTCGAATCTCTGCTTGTAGATCTCCAGAAACTTTTCCAGAAGTTCAAGACGTTCCTCTTTCGTCGTTTGGGAATACGTGGCAAAAGCCAAATTTGCGGCGGCAACCGCCCGGTCCACATCCTCGACTGATCCCAGCGTGATGGCGCCAATCGGAGCTTCTGTGGCAGGATTGATCACTTCCATTTCCTGGCTAGCGTAAGGATCAACCCACTCGCCGTTTATGTAAAATTTCCGCAAGTCCTTCATTTACTTACTCCTGAAACCAAGAATCTGGCCAATTTAAGGGTTCTCCTCGGGAGCTGTCAGCAACTCACCCCAATCCGTCCGCTCCTGCATCAGGTCAATGGTATCCGGCCGCACGAAATTGTCATCCTGCCGGAGCTGCCAGCCGCCGCCGAGCGCCTTGTAGGTCGCAACCAGGTTGGAAACAACCTGGCCCCTGGCTGAAGCCAGCGCATCCTGTTGCTGCAGTAATGAGGTCTGGGTGTTCAGCACGCGCGTATAGTCGGTAGCGCCTTCGCGATATTGCACCAGGGCCAAGTCGGCGGCGCGCCCCGATGCGGTGACTGCGCTGTGCAGGTATCCGACCTGCTCCTGGGTGCGCAGGAAGCCCTGCAGGCCATCCTGTACTTCCTTTGCCGCCGCCAGCGCCGCATTTTGATAGGAAGTGATCGCTTGCTCGAAGCGGGCATCCTGGACCCGGACATTATTCTTGATGCGTCCGTAATTAAAGATGTTCCACTTGAAGAACGGGGTGAAAAATCCGGTCGTTGCACCGGAGTCGAACTGATCCGAAAAACTGCTTCCAGCCACGCCGATGGAACCGGCCAGCACAAAGCTCGGATAGAGATCTGCCTGGCTGATGCCAATCGCGGCGCTCTGAGCGGCAGCGGCCATTTCGGCTGCCCGCACGTCCGGGCGCCGCCGCAGCAGGTCCGCAGGTATACCAACCGCTACGGATTCCGGCACCCCGGGGATTTTCCCGGAAGCGCCAAGCAGGCTCTCGAGGTCACTGGGTGGCATGCCGAGCAAGAAGCTCAATGTGTTCTGAGTCCGGTCCATGCTTAGCTCAAAGGCGGGAATCAACGCTTCGGTGTTGTACAGCAAGCCCCTGGCCTGTTGCACGTCCAGCTCCGAGGTGGCGCCCAGTTTGAATCGCGTATTGGCCAGGTCGAGCGCCTGGCGTTGCAGGTCCACATTGGATCGGGCGAATGCCAGGCGTTCGTCGAGTGTACGAATAGTTGTGTAGAGCGCTGCGACATCGCCTGTCAGTGTTACCAGTACCGCGTCGTAATTGAGCATGCTGGCCGCAAGAGTGGCGTCTGCTGCCTCCACTCCGCGACGGAACTTACCCCAGACATCCGCTTCCCAGGCGGCGTCGAAGCTGGCGCTCCAGGCGCCGTTCGTTCGATCGACCCCCTGCAGGACTTCGTCCGGAAGATTGGAAAGTGGCGGGGCATTGACGCTGCTGCGGGTGTAGGCATAACCGCCGCCGACACTCTGCGATTGCGGGTATTTGAGACCCGTGGCAATACCCAGCTGGGCCCTTGCTTCCATCACCCGCAGGCCGGCAACCTGAAGGCTCAGGTTTTGCTGGTAGGCGGTATCGATCAGGCTTGTAAGTGCCGGGTCATTAAATACCTCCCACCAGTCCTGGTAGACCACGGACGAGGTATCTACTTTTTCATTTTCGGCGTCAAGCCAGGTGTCCGCAACCGGGACTTCGGGTTTTTCGAAATCCGGTCCCACGGTTTTGCATCCGGCAACCAGGAATATCCCGGCCAGCGCCACAGCGGATATTTTGAAAAGAGTTTGCATGCCAGTTGACTGCATTTGCTCGCCCCTGCCTTACGGCGAAGTCAGGTAGCCTGTCCAGGCATTCATCCTCATTACCACCATGCTGATGATATGGACCGGCTTACCCTTTTGCGTGTAGACCGCAATGATCGAGGCGCCGGCGCTCTGTGGCAGCTCCTCCGCCGCCTGCGGGTCGTCAAATTCCACCACAACGGGCCAGCGGCTGTTTTCCGGCTGACCGGTCATCACCGGCATTTGGCCGCTCGCGGCCAGTTGCGCCGAGCCGGAGCCCCTGACAATGCGTTCGACCTTCCCCTTGTATACCTTTCCGGGACTGGA
>DAOWGA010000019.1 GCA_030637665.1 Lysobacterales bacterium
CATGGTCCTCTGGTTGACAGTACTTTTCCGGCAGGACTTCGGTGACTTCATCAACAATCAGTTTCACCTTCATCTGACCACCTTCCATCGCGGGCCGTTCCAGGTAGCGGCCGCGCAGACGCACCATGACTTCACTGCCGGGTTCAGTCCGGGCTTCCAGGTATGCGCGTTCCAGGGTGATGTACTCCGCTTCCATGGCAACAGGAAATGTTTTTCCAGTACGGCAGTCGCGGAACACAGCGGCATCGGCCAGGTAGCGAAACATGCCCTCCAGTGCCATGCCTGGAAATTCCTCGCTGGAACTGCCAATAGCGGGCGGTGTTTCCTGTACTAGCGGTGGCTCCTGTTGTTTACAGGCGGCTGGCAAGAGGAATGACAGGGCGAGGAGTGTTCGAAAATAGCTATTCATATTGGAGGCTCGCTTTCATTCGGCGCTTTTTTTGAACCAATCTGGTCGCCCGCGTGGCGGCCTCCTACAGATTCCTGCTCCTTCTTGCGGGATACGGCTCCGGTCAGTACCAGTTTCATGGCCTGATCGAATGGCAGGTCCACCGGGGTCAGGCTGGAGCGGGGCAGGAACAGCGTATAGCCGCCGATCTGGTAACTCATCGGCAGGTAAACGGCAATCGGATCCTCCACGGTGAGTTCCAGGGGCAGACGGCTGAAATCCTCGCGGGTGACAAAACCCAGTTGCTCGAAGTCCTGGCCGGGAATTCTCACCAGCACCACTTTGCTCATGGCCTTGCTGCTGTCCGGGCTGAGATAGCCAATGAAGTCCTTGAGGGCAGAATAGATGGTTTTGACCAGCGGCAGGCGGTTGAGAATTTCTTCGCCAAAGGCGAACAGCTTCTGGAACAGAATGACATGGGTCAGCAAGCCAATCAGAACAGTGATAGCAACGCCGGAAACTACCCCCATGCCCGGCACATACCAGCCTTCAGGCAGAACTCGCAGCATCATTCCACCCAGAATCTGCTCCGCACCTTTGGCCATCCACCACAGGATGGCCAGCGTGAGCACCATCGGAATGACGACCGCGAGGCCTTTCAGAAATAGTTTACCCAGTGTGTTCATGACACTCTTTTAGCCGCTGACTGCCTGGACCGGGTTCAAATTCCCACCTTGGCGAGCGCGTCCATAATTTCCCGCAGAAAACGTTCCGCCACCGGGTGGTCAACCGCAAACCGGGTTTCCACTGAGTTGGCCCGGTCGAGAACGCTATCGATATCGACGACGCCTGCATCTGAATCCACCAGGCGGTGGATGTCCTCATCGAGATCCCGCACCATTTGGAGGGTTTCGGAATCCACGTTTTCAGTGTTTTCCAATTCCCTGTGCAGCTTGGCCAGTAATTCTTTTACCTTGTTATCACTCATCGGGTTGTTACCTGTAAATGTATGCGTAGAATTGCTTAACTCCTATCTTACCGGAGAACTTTGCGGTCTATAAGCAGCTTCAGCTCAGATCACGGCATAAATCAGGAAACCCCCGAAAAGCACAGCAACAATTGCGGCGATTCGCGTGTAGGGCGCAAATTTTTCAAAGAACCAGAGGAACAGCCGGGTGAATTTTGCATGGGGCAACAGGGCAATAATGACACCGGCGGCAATTGCTAACCAGCCAATAATATGCAGCGCGAGCGGGAACCGGGATTGGTCAGCGTACAGAACCAGTGCAATCCCCATGGCGATGCGCACGGCGGCTGCAAGCACGTGCAACCAAACCGAGCCAAAGTACTGCAGCATGGTGTCAGCGAACAGTTTCGGGCGCACCGCCATGATGCCGGCCATGACTATGATTAAAAGCCCGAACAGGATAATAATGATATTCATTTTCGACCCTCACTTGATTGCTGGTTACTAACTTCGAATTCCAGCAGTTGCTCTGAAATGTCACGGGTTTTGCTGGTCCTGACCTTGCCAGTATGCAAGGTGCTCTTGCGCTCAACCAGCATGACCAGGCATTCTTCATCGGCAACCGGATTGTGCCGCACACCTTTCGGGATGACATGCAGGTCGCCTTCTTGCAGCTTAACGTGCCCGCTCTCGAATTCGATTCTGAGGCTGCCTTTCAGGACCATGAACAGTTCGTCTTCATCATCGTGACTGTGCCAGGCCAGCGTGCCTTTGAGTTTGGCTACCTTGACATAGGAGTCGTCCAGTTCCGCGATGACGCGAGGAGACCATAATTCAGTCAGCGAAGCGGCGGCTTCCAGGGGTGATTTAACGCGATTCATTATGGACCAAGATAACGTAATGCACCTCAACTTAACAAGGCGACGCTCTTGACCTGGGCATACACCGCTTTGCCGGGTTTCAAGGCCAGATCAGCGGCCGACTTTTTGGTGATTCGAGCCAGGACCGGCGCATCCCCTGCCAGCAGTCGCACCGTGACCTGGGCGCTTCCTTCGGCGGTGATCTCATCAATGACCGCAGGGAAAATATTCAGAATGCTGGTTCCGGACTGGTGCTCGAGAGTCAGGCTGACGTCGCGGGCTGCGAGTTTCAATCTCACTTGAGAGCCCACCCGGAGATCCTCACGCGGTACGGTGACCCGGCCACCGGCGAATTCAAGGTAAGTCAGGTGATAAGTCTCATCATGGCCGGAAACCACTGCCTCGATGATCGCCGCCGCGTCGCTGTCCAGGGCAGGCGGAAGATCGAGCCGGGTGAATATCTCGTGGACATCGCCTGAGGCCACGACGTGGCCTGATTCCAGCAAAACCAGGTGATCCGCAATGCGCGCCACCTCATCCGGGGAATGGCTGACATGAATCACCGGGATATCCAGATCCTGATGCAGGGATTCGATATAGGGCAGAATCTCCTGCTTGCGATTCACGTCCAGGGCTGCCAGTGGCTCGTCCATCAGCAACAAACTGGGGCTGACAGCCAGGGCCCGGGCGATCGCCACGCGCTGGCGCTCACCACCCGAAAGCGTATCGGGTTTGCGCTCCAGCAACTGCCCGATTTCCAGCAGTTCGATGGCCTGTTCCAGCGAGACCCGGCGCTCTGATTCCGCAACGCGCCTGACGCCGTATTCGAGATTGCGCCGCACGCTGAGATGTGGAAACAGGCTGGCTTCCTGGAATACATAACCCAGGGGGCGCTGATGGGGCGGGACAAAAAGGCCGGCTTCCTGCCACACCATGTCACCCACCTTCAGGTATCCGTCACGATGGTGCTCGAGCCCCGCTATTGCCCGCAGCAAGGTGGTCTTGCCGCAACCTGAGGGGCCGAAAAGCGAGGAGACGCCCTGTGCGGGCAGGCTCAGATCGACGTCGAGAGTAAAATCACCCTGGTCTATTCGGAACCTGGCCTCGATGGTCATGCCTGCACCATCCTGAATTTCCGGTTGAGTGCATACACCGCAACCAGCAGCAGGAATGACATCAGCAGCAGTCCACCGGACAACCAGTGGGCGTGGACGTATTCCATTCCCTCGACATGGTCATAGATCGCGATCGACAGGACCTGGGTCTCGCCCGGGATGTTGCCGCCGATCATCAGCACCACGCCGAATTCACCTACCGTGTGTGCAAAGCCCAACACAGCCGCGGTAAAGAAACCCGGTCGGGCGAGCGGAATGGCAACCGTGAAAAAGCGGTCCAGCGGTGAGGCGCGCAAGGTGGCGGCGACTTCCAGCGGGCGGCGTCCGATAGCGGAAAAGGCATCCTGTAACGGCTGGATGACGAAAGGCATGGAGTAAATGACCGAACCGATCACCAGGCCGGTAAACGTGAAGGCCAGTGGCCGGCCGCCCAGGGACTCCATCAGGCCACCCACAGGGCCATTGGGGCCGAGGGTCACCAGCAGGTAAAAACCCAGCACGGTGGGTGGCAGCACCAGGGGCAGGGCGACCACGGCTTCCAGCAGAAACTTGAAACGCCAGCGGGTGCGCGCCAGCCACCAGGCCAGCGGCGTTCCCAACAGCAACAGGATCAACGTGCTGATCAGCGCCAGTTTGAGGGTAATCGCCAGGGCAGTCAGATCGGCTTCATTGAGCATCAGGGTACTTCATATCCATGGTCACGGATGATTCTAATGGCCGCGGCGCTGCGCACAAATGACATAAATGCGCGGGCAGCTTCCTTGTCTTTGAGCAAAACAGCCTGTTGTTCGATGGGGGAGTACAGGGATTGTGCTACTTTCCAGACCGAGCCTTCGGCCACCCGGCCCGGGCGCTTCAGCTGCGACCAGGCCACGAAACCCAGTTCAGCATTACCGCTTGCGACAAACTGGAAGGCCTGTCCGATGTTCTCCCCACGAACCAGGCGTCCTTCCAGATCATCCCAAAGCCCGCGCGCCTGCAATACTTCCCGGGCTGCCACACCGTACGGAGCGAGAAGGGGATTGGCAATAGCGAGATGCCGGAATTCACTGTGCGCCAATACACTGCCTTGGTGATCGACATAGCCCGGTTTCGGGCTCCACAGAACCAACTTGCCCACAGCATAGGTAAATCGGCTTCCCGGCACAGCCAGGCCTTCCTGTTCCAATAGCTCCGGACGTCGAATATCGGCGGCGAAGAAGGCATCGAACGGAGCGCCGTTTATAATCTGGGCGTAGTGTTTTCCGGTGGAGCTAAAGCTCAACCTGATCTGGTGTCCC
>DAOWGA010000080.1 GCA_030637665.1 Lysobacterales bacterium
ACACGGCGAATCTACGATACCGATGCCAAGCGGGTTTACTACCTGTCAATGGAATTTCTTATCGGGCGCTTGCTTGAAGATTCCATGTACAACCTCGGTATTACGGATATCTGCCGTAGCGCCCTGGCCGATTTAAACATTGACCTGGACGAAATCGTCAACGAAGAGCCAGACGCCGCGCTGGGAAACGGGGGCCTGGGGCGACTTGCGGCCTGCTTCATGGATTCCATGTCAACGCTGGGTATTGCCGCCTTTGGCTATGGCCTGCGTTACGAGCACGGATTGTTCCGGCAGAAAGTGGTTGAAGGCTGGCAGGTTGAAGAAGCCGAAGACTGGCTGGTCCAGGGTGGCAACCCCTGGGAGGTCGAACGCCAGGAAGGCCGTTATGTCATTCCATTTGGTGGTATCGCCGATGCCAATGCCGCCGCGCAGGCGAGGTGGCAACCGGCTGAAGAAGTCATCGCCGCCAGTTCAGACATGGCCATCGCAGGCTGGCAGGCAGAACACATAAATACGCTTCGACTGTGGTCAGCCAAACCCGGCCAGATTTTTGATTTGTCCCGCTTCAACCGGGGTGATTACCTCAACGCGGCCCAGCACGAAGTGTTGGCTGAGACCCTGACCCGCGTACTTTACCCGGATGATTCGACGCCACAAGGGCGTGAACTGCGACTCAAGCAGGAGTATTTCTTCACTTCGGCCTCTTTGCAGGATATGCTGCGCCGCTTTTTAAGCAATCATGACAAACTGGAGGCGCTGCCTGATCATGCCGCCATCCAGCTGAATGACACGCACCCGGCAATCGCTGTCCCTGAATTGATGCGACTGCTGATGGATGTGCACCATGTTTCAGCCAGGTCCGCTTTCAATATTACCCGCTCCTGCATTTCCTATACTAACCACACCCTGTTGCCGGAAGCGCTGGAGCAGTGGCCACTGGACATGTTCAAGGCGGTATTGCCAAGACATTTCCAGATTATCGAACAAGTTGATGATTTTTTCGTCGAGGAACTCAAGTCTGCCAACGTCGACGTGCCAGCAGACAAGGTCCGGGCACTGGATGTTTCCGTCGAGCACGGCGGCGCCGTGCGCATGGGCAACCTGGCTTTCATCGGTAGCCACAAGGTAAACGGTGTCTCGGCTCTGCATACAGACCTGATGACCAGGACCGTGTTCGCAGACCTGCACAAAATCTACCCCGATCGAATCGTGAACATGACCAATGGCGTGACGCCGCGACGATGGCTGCACAACTGTAACCCGGAGTTATCAGGGCTGATCACTGCCGCCATCGGCGATGGCTGGGTGAGTGACCTCGAGCAACTCGAAGCGCTGACACCCTTCGCAAGAGACGATGCCTTTCTCGATGCATTTGCACTGGCCAAGAAAAAGAACAAGGAAAGGCTGGCGGAAGAGATTCGGCAATTCAGCGGAATAAGCCTGAATATTGAAGCCTTGTTCGATGTGCAGATCAAGCGCATCCACGAGTACAAGCGCCAGCTGCTCAACATTCTGCAGGTGATTGCACGATACCAGGCCATCCAGGCCGATCCCGACCGGGAATGGCTGCCCCTGGTCAAGATTTTCAGCGGCAAGGCAGCACCGAGTTACACCACGGCCAAACTGATTATCAAGCTGATCAATGACGTTGCGGCCAGGGTCAATAACGATCCGCTGGTTGGTGACCGGCTCAAGGTTATTTATATCCCCAACTACAACGTTACCCGCGCCGAAATCATCATACCCGGCGCTGATCTTTCCGAGCAGATCTCAACAGCCGGCATGGAAGCATCGGGCACTGGCAACATGAAGCTGGCATTGAACGGCGCCCTGACGATTGGAACTCTGGATGGCGCGAACATTGAAATTCTGGAGCGCGTCGGGGAAGACAACATGTTTATTTTCGGCCTGACCGCCGATGAGGTTTTCGAGCGGCGGCATGACGGCTATCACCCGAGACAGGTGATCGAGGAAAACGAAGTCCTGTCTGCTGTATTGAAAGCAATCGGAAAGGGCACTTTCTCAGACGGGGACCAGGACCGCTTCCGGCCCTTGCTGGATGATCTCTACTACCACGATTACTTCATGATTGCCTCTGACTTTTCATCCTACGCAGCCAGTCAGCGGGATGTCGGCGCCGCCTACCGTGATTATCACCGCTGGTTCAGTTCGGCCATCCTCAATACAGCCAACACGGGGTGGTTCTCCTCCGACCGGGCGGTCCGTTCCTACGACCGGGAGATCTGGCGCTCGACACCAGCCCTGCACTTCGAGTGCGTTACTTAGGGCCTTAGGGACTTAGGGCCCTATTAACACCACGCCCGCCAATGGGGGTAAGGTCAGCCGCAGGCTGTGTTCACGGCCATTCATGGGTACCGGCTCGGAATGGAGTGGGTCCCGGTTCAACATATCGGAACCCAGGTAGGAATCGGAGTCGGAATTGAAAACTTCCTGATAGATTCCATGGCCCGGCACGGGAATTCGATAATCGGGTCTGGGCACCGGCGTGAAATTCAGCACCACGACCAGGAATTCATGCTCACTGTGGCGGCTGAAACACATCACGGACTGTTCCTTGTCATCCCCACTCAACCACTGGAAGCCACGATGATCACAATCCCATTGAACCAGGGCGGGATGTTTCTCCTGCAGGCGGTTCAAGTCTGACAACATCCTGGACACACCGCCCGGATAATTCTGCTTACTGCGCCACCAGGGAAGTGCTGAATTGGAGTCCCACTCGGACTCCTGGGCAAACTCGCCCCCCATGAACAGAAGTTGTTTTCCGGGGTAGGCCCATTGGTAGGTGAACAAAAGCCTCAGGTTGGAGAACTTCTGCCACTCGTCGCCGGGCATCCTTCCGAACAGTGACTTCTTCAGATGAACGACTTCGTCGTGTGACAGCGGCAGCAGGAAATGCTCATTGAACGCATACACGGGACCAAAGGTCAGCAGATCCTGGTGGTACCTGCGGTGGACCGGTTCGTAGCTGACATAATCCAGGCTGTCGTGCATCCAGCCCATGTTCCACTTGAGACTGAAACCAAGCCCGCCTTCGGCAGTCGGCCCGGTGACTCGTGGCCA
>DAOWGA010000242.1 GCA_030637665.1 Lysobacterales bacterium
TCACAGCGCCCACCACAGGCATTGCTGAATTCCGGTGCTTGCAGAAGTTGCGCAAGGCCTTCTTCATCGATGTCATACAATCCGACATACCACCCCTCAGCGGCAAATCGCCTGGCTGTTGCCAGCCCGATGCCCGCTGCCGCCCCGGTAATAAAAATCGTCTTCATCTGTCCTCACTCCCTGCTAATTTGAACGGGCATATACGTTGTCGGCATCGATTTTAAAAACATCCAGCAGGAAACGTTCCTGGGGTTTTTCCGAAGCGGTTTTTGGAATTTCATCGACTACCTGCAGGAAGCTGGGAACAAAGTTCGCTTCCAGCTTTTGCCGGCACACCTGAAAAACTTCCGTCTCATCGAATGGAGCACGGGAACCGGTGACAATTGCCGCCACGACTTCCTTTTCACCCGGCGCCATTCCCGGCAAAGGTACGCCGTAAACGAAGGCGTCATCGATGCTGTCGATTTGCGACAGCACTTTCTCCACGAATGCCGGATTGACAAAGTCGCCGTTGCGGCGAATTCCTCCACCCATGCGATAGTCGAAATACAGCCAGCCGTCTTCATCGACATGGCCGATATCGCCCATGCGCAACCAGCCGCCTTCGGTTTTCTTTTCCGATGCTTGCGGGTTTTTAAAGTACGTCACTACAGGTGGGCTGCGATCTGCATTTCGGAAGCAAATTTCTCCCGGTTCACCCGCAGCAGATTCATTGCCATCCTCATCGAAGATTCTCAATTCCATGTTGGGCGGCGCTTTTCCACAACTCCCGACGGGCCCTGCTGCGGCGGGATTGAAGGTCAAACCACCTTCTGCCGCCCCGTAAAACTCCGCCAGCTTGATGTCATAACGTTGCTCAAAATTTTTCCAGATCGCCCTGGGCATTCCGGCGCTGAGAATGATCCTCACCGGATTATCCCTGTCGTTCTCTTTGGGCGGGTCGGCAAAAACAGCCGTTATCATGCCGCCCAGCAAATTGAACCAGGTACAGCCGTATTCGCGCGTGATGTCCCACAGGCGGGATTTCGTAAACCTGCGGCTGATCACCCCGCGAAGACCGAGGGTCAGAATACAACCCAGTGTCACAATCTGGGCATTGGCATGGGTGAGGGAAAAAACCGTCTCCAGACCAAACATTAAAAAAAATGAATCAAAACCCTTGATTGAAGGAATTTCGTCGTGGCGGCTGTGCGGCGACATGATGGCTTTGGGATCACCCGTGGTGCCGGATGTGTAAAGCATCTGCATCGGCGCTTCCGCATCGGTGCTTGCAATGGCCAATTGCGGTGACGGCAAGGGCCCGGATAAAACAGCTGCAACACTTTCACCGGCGTTTTTTCCCTCGGCCGCTGTTAACGGCAACACCCAGTTCTCAGCCCGATCTGCCCAGGCCGCATTGACGTTGTCGAGTGCGTAGTTCGCCACTACAGCGCCTTTGCACTCGGCAAAATCCAGCATGTATTTGAGTTTATCGCCCCTGGTGCGAGGGTCGATTGGCACAAAGACGGTACCGAGAATGGAAGATGCGACCATCAAGTCGACAAACTCCGGGTGATTTTCCATCACCAGGCCAAAAACATCACCCTTGTGCATGCCCCTGGCCTTGAGCCACGCGGCCAGACGCTGTCCGTTTTCCCACAATTGCTGATAAGTGCGTATTTCTTCAACGAAACTCCCGTCAGCATCGATACTGACGAAGGTCAGCACATCGAGATCCGGTTTTTTACCGATCCAGTCGCAAATTCGATTGGCCAGTATCGAGAGATCTTTCATGATTCAATCCTCTCTTGCGAGTATGGAAACAACGGTCGCGGCTGCGTCGAGGCCAATCAGGCCACCCCCGTTGTGAGCCAGGCCGATACGGGCATTTTCAACCTGTCGAGCCTGGCACCGGCCCTGCAATTGTTCCGTCAGTTCAACAATCTGTGCGGCTCCAGTGGCGCCAATCGGATGTCCTTTACGCAGAAGACCCCCGGACACATTGACCGGCAATTTTCCACCCAGGCGGGTCGTGCCCTCATCAATCAAGCGGCCGCCACCACCTTTGGCGCACAGGCCCAGGTATTCATAGGCGACAATCTCGGAAGGGGCCGAGGCATCGTGCAATTCCACCAGGCTCAGGTCTTGCGGACCAACACCGGCAGTCTCATAGGCCAAACCAGCGGCGTAGGAACCTACTTCTGTGGTCATTTCCCAGCCGGACACCAGTGCGGATGACAAAACCCTGACCGGATTGCGCAATGCCATTTGCCTGGCTTTACGCTCACTGACCACCACCATCGCCGCCGCACCATCGCCAATGGGCGAGCACATGGGTAATGTCAGTGGAAATACGATTTCACGGGATTCCAGCACTTCCTGAACCGACATCACCTGCTGAAACTGGGCGCGGGGATTGAGACTCCCATGGAAGGAGTTTTTGGCTGTCACGCCGGCAAACTGCTCAACCGTCGTCCCGTAGTTTTTCATGTGGGCAATGGCCAGCAGGGAATAGATGTCCATGAATACGGAGCGGGTCTTGCCGGCGTTCGCGAGGTCCGCTTCTTCCCCTGCCTTTTCAGCCAGAGCCTGTAATGCCCCCAGCATGCCGTCAGGCAATTCAGTGTCAACGGCCCCATCAAATGCCGCAAAGGTTCGAGCCTTGTCCTCATGAAACAATTTTTCGAAGCCACACACCAGGACCACATCGTAAAGGCCGCCAGTGACCATCGCGCAGGCCTGGTTGAATGCCGTTGATGAAGTAGCACAGGCATTTTCCACGTTAACCACGGGAATTTTTCCAATACCGATCTCGCGCAAGGCGATCTGGCCGGAAATCATTTCCTGGCCCTGCACAATTCCGCCGGCGCCATTACCCATATAAGCGGCCTGAATATCACTATTGCTCAAACCGGCATCTGCGATGGCTTCCCTGATCGCGGAACCGGCCAGTGACTTCAGAGGTGTTTCCAGATGCTTGCCGAAGCGGGTCATTCCTGTTCCGGCTACATAGGCGTTCATTTTCATCAGGGTTTTCCTCTAATTTGAGCCGGCTTCAGGCAAAGCGCTGCAGTAGCCCATCTCATGGAAAGTAGTAATGAGCTCACGATGGCCAAATGCCTTTGCTGCCGATTGAAAACCGGTATTTTTCAGCTGGCCGTTCAGCAGGCGTTGTGCGCTTTCCGCGCAAATCTCACCTGTCCAGGAGTAAGGCGCAGACAGATTCATAATGTACTGAGTGGTTAGCTGCCGCCCTTGCCCGTAACAGGCAATCACGCTGCGCTGGACATCAACATCGTCTTTGGGTGGTTCACCGGTGCTCATCTGATCACCCACCTGGTTGGTCCACGCTTCACGTTCTTCCTGTGACAGGTTTGGCGCCACCTCATTGAACGCCTGTATAGCCTGCATGATGCCGCCAACCATTTGCTCCCCGATGGCGGTGATGACCTTGCAATTTCGCACGCGGGGATCGTCCTTGTACCAGATCGGTTCACAGGCGCCACCCCAGGGAAGAGCGCTGAGGGTGGAACCACGGTAAGGCACAACGGCCTGAATAATCTGGTCGTTGGGCCATGCCTTGAATTCGTTCAGTTCCAGGTAGTACTGCGAAACATCATTGCAAACCATGCGCAGGAATGACTTGGTGGACGCCTCTGACGGCAGGCCGTGATCGATCTGGTATACGATATCCAGACTGTCCACACCCTCTGTTTCCAGCACGACCTCGGCGGCAAGAGCACCGGCAGACCACATGTAGGAACAGGCCGGACACAGCAGCAGCCCTTTATCGGCAAATGCCTGGCCGTATTTTTCTTTAATGGCGTTTGTCCAATCCTGCTCACCGGTGGTATCCAGATAATGGCAATTCATTTCCAGCGCCGTTGCAACGATCGGCCAGCCGATTTGCATGAAGGGGCCGGATACATTGATCACCACATCCACTTTTTCGAACAGAGGCCGCAGTTGCTCAGGGTCGTTGGGGGCTGTGACAATTTCTGCATCCACGGGACCACCATGACGCTGTTTAACAATTTCCAGCGCCTGTTCGAGTTTTGCCTGCGTGCGGCCGGCAAAGTAAAAGGGGATATTTCGTTGCGCCAGGCACTCGGCAACGATCTTACCGGTGTATCCGTTCGCTCCATAAATCAGGATTTTACGATTTTGTGACATGGGTTTCTCCAAAAACCAGTGGGTATTCGCATCAGGTGTCTAATTTATAACAGGCTGAAAACATGAAGAATGTTTAAGGTGGCTGAAAAATTGTGAATATCGGCCAAAAAGCCTATGATGCCTGGATAGAGTGAAAGCCAGATCTGCCATGCCATCCGAACGTCAGATTCAACACGCCATTTCCAGTCTCGGCGCACCGCTGCGATATATCCAGCAACATTCCATAGATCTCGACCAATGCCTGGTGGGTACCGGCATCTGCAAGCAGAATCTTCAGGACAGCAAATTGCTGATCCGTCTGCCGCAGGTGTTGCGGTTTTATCAAAACCTCTGGGAATTGAGTGGTGATCGATATTTGGGGCTTGCCATTGGTAAGGAATATCACATCGCCAACTACGGCATGTGGGGGTTTGCATTGATGAGCGCCAGGACCCTGCGCCAGGCCATCCACCTGGGTATCAGGCTTATTGCGCTGTCATTTACCGGTTTTAAATATGAGTTGATCGAGAATGGCGATAGCGTAATTCAACGCATGACTCCGCTGATGGACTATGGGGATTTGCTGAATATCATGTCAGATCGTGAAGTATCGGCGGTTTACCTGATTTACAAGGAACTGGTGCACGACACGCCATCCATCACTGCAATCAACCTGGTTCACCAGGGCGGAGAGTCTCCCTCGAGATATGAGCAGCATTTTGGCTGCCCGGTTAATTTTGGCTGCGAATACAACGAGCTCGTATTGCCAAGCAAATCCCTGGACCAAATCATCAGCGATACCAGCAATGAATCCGCGGAACTGTGTATCCAGCAATGCGAATTGCTGATATCCCAACTCAGCAGGAAGAGCAGCCTGGTGGATGATGTGCGCTTCGCGATTCTGTCACGACCGGGCTACTTTCCGGATATCGAAACAGTCGCTGAGAAAATGCACATGTCATCCAGAACCCTGCGCCGTCACCTCAGTGAACAAAACACCAGTTATCAATACCTGCTCAATGAAATTCGGTTTGGCCTTGCCAGGGACTATTTGCTGACCACCAATTTCAAACTGGATCAGATTGCCGAACTGCTGGGTTATAACGAGCCGGGAAATTTCACCCATGCTTTCAAACGCTGGTCCGGCGTAGCGCCCCGAACCTACCGCATGCAGCACTTTTAAGGCCATTGAGGTTAAGTGATGACAAATAAACAAACTTCAGGTTTTGACTACGATTGGCTTATCGTTGGCTCAGGCTTTGGCGGCAGCGTGTCAGCACTGCGCCTGTCAGAAAAAGGCTATCGCGTGGGCGTTTTGGAATGTGGTCAACGCTTCAAAGATGAGGACTACGCAAAAAGCGCGTGGAATATTCGCCGCTACTTGTGGGCACCTTTCTTTGGGCTGCGCGGAATTTTAAGAATGACCCTGTTCAAGGACATTTTTGTTTTTAGTGGTGCAGGCGTGGGTGGTGGCAGCACGGTTTACGCCAACACTTTATACCGGGCCAAACCAGAATACTTCAACAATGAGCAGTGGAATGAACTTGAAGATTGGCACAGCACGCTTACTCCTTTTTATGATGTGGCGGAAAAAATGCTCGGAGTCAATGTTGTCCCTTACGAAAACCCCAGTGATGGTTTGCTGAAGGACATCGCCAGCCATTTTGGCACGGAAGATACCTTTCGGCGCACGCCAGTCGCGGTATTTTTTGGCGAAGAAGGTGTTGAAGTCGAAGACCCCTTTTTCGATGGACAGGGCCCAAAAAGAACCGGCTGCACCAAATGTGGCGCCTGTATGGTGGGTTGTCGAGTGGGCGCCAAAAATACTCTGCTGAAAAATTACCTGTGGTTTGCCGAGAAAAAAGGTACTGAGATTCATGCCGAGCGACAAGTGGTTGATATTCAACCACTGGGAGCGGTAGACGGCAGCGATGGTTATACCCTCACCACCGAACGCCCGGGTGCCTGGTTCAATAAAAAACGCCGTGTATTTACCACAAAAGGTTTGGTGATATCGGCGGGTGCATTAGGCACCAATACCTTGCTGGCACAATGCAAACACAGCGGTTCATTGCCGAATATCAGTGAGCAACTGGGTGAACTGGTACGCACGAACAGTGAATCTATTTTGGCAGTGACTCTGCCGGACGATTCAATACCCGTATGGAACACCGTGGCCATTGGCGCCAGTATTCATGTGGACGCAGATACCCATATTGAATTTGTCACCTACGGTGAAAAAGGCGATTTCATGGGATTTAACTTTACCCTTCTGACGGGTGCAGGAACCAGCATCACCCGTCCATTGATGTGGCTGGGTAATATTCTGCGTCATCCGATCCGGTTTTTGAAAACTTTGCTACCCATTGGCTGGTCCAGGCGCGCGGTGATTTTTTTGGTGATGCAAACTCTGGACAACGCCATTTCATTTAAAGCTAAACGAAAGATATTTGGCAAAGGGGTGAAATTAATAACAGATCAAGATCAGGAAAAGCCTAATCCTACCTATATTGATATCGCCAACAAATCCGCTGCATTTTTAGCGGAAAAAACCGGCGGCACAGCACAAAGTATGATTTACGAAGCTGTCGCCAATATTCCCTCTACCGCACATATCCTGGGCGGAGCAACCATTGGTCGAGATAGCGAATCCGGTGTTATCGATAAAAACCACAATGTGTATGGTTATCAAAATATGCTGATTTGCGATGGGTCAGCGGTTCCAGCCAATCCCGGTGTCAACCCCAGCTTAACCATCACCGCAATGACTGAACGAGCAATGAGCAAAATCCCCAGAAAATAATCCAGCCTGGTCATGTGGGAGGCCGCCATGCGGGCGACAGCAGACCGAAAGGCTCTGGAACCAGAAAAGAGCCGATTCCGGCTCTTTTCTGTTCGGCCGCATGGCGGCCTCCTACGAGATCTCTGTAAGAAAGTCCTTGAACGAAAGATCAATCGTCAGCTGTAACCGCTTTCATGCTGAGCCGGATACGGCCCTGCTTGTCTACCTCCAGGACCTTGACCTTGACCATCTGACCTTCTGAAACCACGTCGGTGACATTTTCCACGCGCTCGTCAGAGAGCTGGGAAATGTGTACAAGCCCGTCGCGGCCTGGTGTCAGTGTAACGAAAGCACCGAAGTTCATGATTTTGATTACCTTGCCTTCGAAAATCTGACCCGGCTCGATATCGGCGGTGATTTGCTCGATGCGCTTGCGGGCATCGTCGGCTGCTTCCTTGTTGACAGAAGCAATCGTCACCGTGCCATCATCGGCAATATCGATGGTACAACCGGTTTCCTCGGTGATTGCGCGGATGGTGACGCCACCCTTGCCGATGACATCACGAATCTTGTCCGGGTGGACCTTGACGGTAATCAACCTGGGAGCGTACTCCGACATTTCGGCTCGCGGCGCGCTGATGACTTTGTTCATTTCGCCGAGGATGAAGTTACGCCCTTCGCGTGCCTGCGCCAGCGCAATCTGCATGATTTCCTCGTTGATGCCTTCGATCTTGATATCCATCTGCAAGGCGGTGATGCCTTTTTCACTGCCCGCTACTTTGAAGTCCATGTCGCCGAGGTGATCTTCATCACCAAGAATGTCGGAAAGCACTGCGAAACGGTCACCTTCCTTGATCAGGCCCATGGCGATACCCGCAACCGGGGCTTTGACCGGAACTCCTGCATCCATCAAAGCCAGCGAGGTACCGCACACAGATGCCATGGAGCTGGAACCATTGGATTCGGTGATTTCTGAAACAACACGCAATACATAGGGGAACTCTTCCATGGTGGGCAGCACAGCGGATACACCGCGCCGCGCCAGGCGGCCATGGCCGATCTCGCGGCGTTTGGGGCCACTCATGAAACCGGTTTCACCCACACAGTACGGCGGGAAGTTGTAATGCAGCATGAACGGATCTTTGTATTCACCGGTGACCGCATCAATGATCTGAGCGTCACGACCCGTGCCCAGCGTTGTGGCAACAATAGCCTGGGTTTCACCCCGGGTAAACAGAGCCGAACCATGTGCGCGCGGCAACAGGCCGCACTCAACGGAAATCGGACGGACCGTGCTCAAGTCGCGGCCGTCGATACGTGGATTACCGGAAAGAATGTGTTCACGTACCAGGGATTTCTCCAGTTTGGAGAAGGCTCCGGATACATCACCCGCCGCCGGCGCATTTTCATCTTCATCATCGCACAGTGCTTCGATGACAGATTTCTTTAGCTCGGAAATGGCGTCGCGGCGCTGCATCTTGTCGGCAATTGCATAAGCGCTGGCCAAGCCCTCAGTAGCAGCTGCTGCAACTTTCTCATTAATGCTCTCATCGACTGCGGGGGCTTGCCAGTCCCAGTGTTCAACACCAGCTTCTTCCGCCAATTCCTTAACCGCCTGAACTACTGCTTTTGAAGCTTCGTGGCCAAAATTCACTGCGCCCAGCATGATTTCCTCGGACAGCAGCTTCGCTTCCGATTCAACCATCAGTACCGCATTTTCCGTGCCCGCAACAACCAGATTCAGGTCTGAATCCTTCAGTTGGGTGGTAGTGGGGTTAAGTACGTAACTGCCGTCAATGTAACCCACGCGGGCAGCACCGATGGGGCCGTTGAAAGGCATGCCGGACAGCGCCAGTGCTGCCGAGGTTCCGATCAGGGCCGGGATGTCGCCATTGATATCCGGATTGGAGGACATCAAAGTGGCAATAACCTGCACTTCGTTCATGAAGCCCTTGGGGAACAAAGGCCGGATCGGTCGATCGATCAGCCGGCAGATCAGAGTCTCACCTTCTGGCGGACGCCCTTCACGCTGGAAAAAGCCAACGGGGATACGCCCTGCGGCGTAGAATTTTTCCTGATAGTTGACGGTCAGCGGGAAAAATGGACGGCCTGGATCAGCCTCCTTCCGCCCCACCGCGGTTACCAAAACAACCGTGTCGCCCATGGATACCTTCACGGAGCCACCCGCCTGGCGGGCTATCTGCCCGGTTTCCAGAGTGACTTCGTGGTCGCCGTATTGAAAAGTCTTGGTCAGTTTCTGCACTGGACTATTCCTGTAAGTTTGTATTGTTAAAAGCCGTATACGCAAAAGCTCCGGCAGACTTTACATCTGCCAGAGCGAAGGTCGTGTCGTGATGCAGGAAACTTTAACGACGCAAGCCGAGGCGCTTGATCAGGTCACGATAGCGCTCGATATCCTTCTTTTTCAGGTAATCGAGCAGGCTGCGACGCTGATTCACCATGCGCAACAAACCGCGCCGCGAGTGGTGATCACCTTTGTGGGCCTTGAAATGATCGCTAAGGTATTGGATACGACCGGTCAGCAA
>DAOWGA010000182.1 GCA_030637665.1 Lysobacterales bacterium
GAACTGGTTCGCAAGACTATCGGATGTCGCGCCAGGTGGCGCCGTCAGCCTTGTGGCCGGGGCCGGATTTAACGGCACGCACCGCGAGTCTTCGCACTCGCCGACGCCGCTGGTGCCAGACGCCGAGGTGGCGTTGGACATCGATATGCACTTCACCTCCTGGGTGTTTCCTGCCGGCCACCGGATGCGACTGGTGGTGAGCAACGCGCAGTGGCCGATGATCTGGCCGACGCCCGCAGTGATGAGCACAAGCTTGCGTCTCGGCGGGCGCGAACCCACGCGACTCGAAGTGCCGGTGGTGCCCGCCGCCGAGCGCCCCGTACCCGTGTTCCTCCCGCCTGTGGAGGATCCCGTATTGCCGGGCTTCGAACCGCTCGAAACCGGAACCTCCTCGGGCTACGGTGAGATCACCTCGATTCAGCGCTTCCCCGTCACTCGCAGCCCTCGTGTCGTCGCCGAAGGCGGTGGTGGTAGCCACTACCCCTGGGGTATCTCGCGTTCCACCGAGTCGATCATTCACGAGACGAGTGATGCACATCCCGAGGTCACGTCGGTGACAGGTGAGCACGCAACGACAGTGGAGTTGCCAGGGCGCGTGCTCCGTTGGGAAGGCAGCACGCGCCTGGAGAGCGACAGCGAGAACTTCCACTACAGCTACACGCGCCGCCTGTTCCAGGACGGCAAGCTGCTTCGCGAGAAGAGTTGGGCGGAGACGATACCACGGGATCACCAGTAAGAATGGGCCGTAATCACGGCGATGGTGCGTGCGGGTCGTGAAAACGTTCCGGCAGGCCGTGCAAGGCAAAGCGTTTACCGTTACCGCTGACCTGACGCTTCAGAGTCATTCGGATGCGGACGATGTCGCCCGTCAAGTTGACCTGCTGGGCCCTTGGGTGGACGCCATCCAGGTCACCGACAATTCCTGGAGTGAGGTGCAAATGTCCGCCGTGGCAGCGGCCGCCCTGGTGCTGCGCCAGGGCGTCGATCCGATTGCTGTCTTGACTTGCCGCGACCGCAATCGCATTGCCTTGTGCAGCGATCTGCTGGGCTTGCGGGCACTGGGTGTGACCAGCGTCCTGCTGTTGCGCGGCCTCGAGATTCCCAAAGACCACCCGGACGAGACCAATATGGTATTTGATGTCTCAAGCCGCGAACTGGTCGCAATGGCGGCTGGCCTGGGGGATCTTGATCCTCCTGTGCCGGACAAAGAGTTCTTTATCGGTATCGGCGCCCGAGTCCTGCGACCTGCAAATGGATGGGCCGCCAAGTCACTTAAAGAAAGGTCCAGCGCGGGTGCACGATTTCTGCAGACACAATTGTGTTTCAACCTGGATATCCTACGCCAATATATGCAGTGCCTGGTTGCAAAGCATTTGACCTGGAATTTTTCAGTGATTGTGTCATTGGCACCGCTGCTATCAGCGGACAAGGCCCAATGGCTGAAAAAGAACCTCAGCGGATCACGTATTTCCAGTGCGGTGATCGGCCGCCTGGAAAAAGCGGTGAACCCGGAACGGGAAGGTATAGAAATCTGCGCGGAGTTAATGCGGGAAATCGCAAAGATTCCAGGCGTCACCGGCGTCAATCTGATGACTATGGGAAATCCTGAGAGTATCAGGGATGCGATTGTGGCGTCGGGTTTGCGCTGAACCCGAAAAGCTCGCTCAATTGTTGCAAGAAAATAAATAGGAAAGGGTAACGTAATCTGTAATTTCCACTCTTGGTCATTGTCCGCCTCTGATTACAGGTGCTCCAGGATCAGCTCCTGCACGTTCACCCTGGCCTTGATCCGCGCGCAGATCAGGTAGGAGCCCACCAGCTTGCGGTGCAGGAATACCGTCTCGGGTGGCGGGGTTTTCAGCTCGTCCTTGCGGCTTTTCATCATTATTTCCATGCCGGCGTCGCGCGCCCGTGCAGTCATGTCTGAGCTTGCGAAGTCGTAGACCTCGTCCTTCCGGATCGGCTCGCAGATCAGCTGGATCATTTCCAGCAGGCGCCAGGCGTGAGCCGGGCTGACTCCGGGATCGATGTAGCCGATCTGCTCAGCGTAATGCAGCACGCTCTCCTCGTTGTCGTTGATCAGGGCGCGGGCGATGTCTCGGTAACCGTCAACGAAATCCTCCTCGAAGGTCTTGGTAGAGCCGAAATCCAGCAGCACGATGCGGCCGGTTTCCGGCTGGTACAGATAGTTGGCGAAGTTCGGATCGGTCTGCATGGTGCGGAACTCGAACAGCTCCATGAACAACAGGGTTTCCAGCAGTTTGCCGACGCGGTCGCGCTCTTCCTGCGGCACGCCTTCCTCTCCCAGGCTTTCCAGCGGCACGCCGGTCACGTAGTCCATGGCCAGGATGTGCTTTGTGGTGAAGTCGTCGTGCACTTTCGGCACGATGAACTGGTCTTCGTCTTTTACCAGTTCGCGGTAGGTCCGCAGGTAATCGGCCTCGATGGTGTAATCGGCTTCCTGCCGCAATTGCCGCTTGGCCTCGGTGATGATGCCTTTCACGTCTATCTCCACCGGCAGGATTTTGGCCATGCGCAAGAACATGGCCATGTTGTCCACGTCGCTGTTGATACTCTTCGCCACGCCGGGGTACTGGATTTTCAGAGCCAGGTCGCGGCCGTCTTTGGTGACGGCCCGGTGCACCTGGCCGATGGAAGCGGCGGCGATCGGCTCGAATTCGAAGCGCTCAAAGCGCTCTTCCCATCCCTTCCCGTATGCGCGGCCCATCACGCGGCGGATCTGTGAATCCGGCATGGTGTTCGCGGAGTCGCGCAGGATGGACAGGGCCTGGGAGAATTGCTCCGGGATGATGTCCGCACCCTCCATCGACAGCACCTGGCCCATTTTCATTGCTGCGCCACGCATGCGCGCCAGGCGCCTGGCCAGCCTATCCGCGTTGGTGGCCGTCAGGAACATGTTGACGGCGTCTTCCGGCTGCTTGCCGGTGGCCCGGCGCACACCCTCAGCCAGGCCGCCAACCGCCAGTTCGCCCACTGTGAATCCCAGGTGCACAAGGCGGCCCACCCGGGTGGTGGGTACGCGAGATTGCTTTGCCGGTTTCCGTTCGCTCATTCTCATCTTCCTGCCGCTCTTAATAGTTTCACATTCATGGACAACTTTTTGGAGAAAAAATCCGCACTCGTCCGGTAGCGGGAGTAGCGGGACTCCATTCGGAGCGGCCTGAGGCTGACCTCGTCGAACCAGACCGTGAATTGCGCGGTTGGGCTTTCGTCATTGCTGCCTTTGAGGCGGTAGCGGTAGGCCCAGCCGCAGATCATTGTCCGGGTGATCGGTGAAGACGCCATCTGGACCGGCAGGCTATACGTGCATCCGGAGAAACTGGCTTTGCTCAATGCTCCCCCCTGGCGGGATGACCAGAAATTGCTCATCCGATTTAGAAAGAGTGCTCAAGGCTTTGACCAGATCGCGGATGTATGCTTCTGAACCGAGCACTTCTTCATATTTCATCCCCCAGCGCTTGCAATACTCAGCCACTTCCA
>DAOWGA010000191.1 GCA_030637665.1 Lysobacterales bacterium
ACCAGGAAAAAGGGCAAATACGTCTGCACGATCAATTACTTCCCATGAGTAAAAGACAGCTGTAAATAATGCTGCGCGTGGAGCAAGCGGAATCCATGCACGTCATGGTGTATTTATTGTGATTCGAAATCAACAACTCTCAGCGCTTGCCGTCTTGCACCCCAGGTTCCGGGTTGCGGTTCGAAGACACCGGCGACCGGTTTACCGCAATGCCCGCAGATTGCCCGACTGCCATCGTGCTCCAGCGTCCAGGTCGAGAGTTCATACCAGTCCCGGCCGATCAGCATGCTGCCGCAGTTGTGGCAGTAGGTGCTCGAGCCGGTAAAGTCGTGAACGTTGCCGGTGTAAACGTAGCGCAGCCCGTTTTTCAGGGCGATTTCGCGCGACCGCGTCAGCGTTGAGGTGGGTGTCGAAGGCTGGCCCAGCAGTTTCCAGTCCGGGTGAAAAGCGGTGAAGTGCAGAGGTACGTCGGGACCCAGATGCTCCATTATCCACTGAGTCATTGCTTCGATCTCGTCTTCCGAATCATTTTCGCCGGGAATCAAAAGATCCGTGATTTCAAACCAGACACTGGTTTCATCCTTCAGGTACCTGAGCGTGTCGAGCACGGGCTGCAGGTGTCCGCCGCAGAGCTTGCGGTAGAAGCGCTCGGTGAATGCCTTCAGGTCAATGTTGGCGGCATCCATGTGGCGGAAAAACTCCGCGCGCGGCTGCTCGGTGATATAGCCGGCGGTTACCGCTACCGTCCGGATGCCGTGTTCGTGACAGGCTTCAGCCACATCGACCGCGTACTCGAGGAAGATCACCGGGTCGTTGTAGGTGAAGGCAACGCTGCGGGCGTTTGCGGCGACCGCCGCCGCCGCGATCGCTTGCGCTGACGCACGGTCCTGCAGCCGGTCGAATTCGCGCGATTTCGAGATATCCCAGTTCTGACAGAACTTGCAGGCAAGATTGCAGCCGGCGGTGCCGAAAGACAGCACCGGCGTTCCCGGCAGGAAATGGTTGAGCGGTTTCTTCTCGATCGGGTCGATGCAAAAACCGCTGGAGCGGCCGTAGCTTGTCAGCACGATTTCATTATTCGCCCGTGCGCGGACGAAGCAGAGACCACGCTGACCCTCGCGCAGTTTGCAGAACCGCGGGCAGAGGTCACATTGCAACCGGCCGTCTTCGAGTTCATGCCAGTAGCGCCCCGGAAAATCTCCACTTTCAATTGCTTTTTGCTTTGTAGGAGATTGTTGAGCCATATCAGGGATATGGGTGTAATAAGCCACACACGCAATGGCGTCGGAACTATACTGACAGAGGAAGGCGTGATCGCACACGCAGGCTGAATATCCATGATGAGGAGCATTCGAAATGACCCAGGTTCGGGAAGCGGCAGTTGCCGGTTATTTCTACCCGGCTGAGGCGGGGGAGTTGAGCAGCACCATTCACACAATGCTCGATGAAGTTCCCGCCGGGCCAGGGGCAGCGCCGAAGGCCCTTATCGTGCCGCATGCGGGGTATATTTACTCCGGCCCGGTCGCCGCTACCGCCTATGCCAGGCTGCTTCCACACCGTGATGAGTACACCCGTATCGTTCTGTTTGGCCCCAGCCATCGTGTCCCGTTCCCAGGCCTGGCTGGCAGCGGTGCCGACGTCTTCCGCACACCGCTGGGCGACGTGCCGCTGGATCGGGAGGCCATCGATGCGCTGGATTTGCCGGAGTTGATGGTATTTGATGCCGCGCATCGCCTCGAACACAGCCTGGAAGTCCAGTTGCCGTTCCTGCAGGTGGTGCTTGGCTCATTCTCGCTGGTGCCGATAGTGGTGGGAGACAGCGATGCAGAAACGGTGGCGCGAGTAATCGATGCACTGTGGGGCGGACAGGAAACGCTGATCGTGATCAGTTCGGACCTGAGCCACTACCTTCCTTACGATAAGGCTCGTGCCCGGGACCGCGACACCCGCGAGGCGATCGAGCAATTTAAAGCCCGTTACATCGATCACAATGACGCCTGCGGCGCGACGCCGCTGGGAGGGCTGCTGATCGCCGCCGGGCGGCGCGGCCTGCAGGTCAGCACGCTTGATCTCAGGACTTCCGGGGATACGGCCGGCGGCAGGGAGCAGGTGGTCGGTTATGGTGCGTGGATGTTCCTCAGCCCCTCAAATAAATCCACCAAGAACCAGGGTTCCCCACAGCAGCAGGGCAGCGCCTGAAATTCGGGCCAGCCACTTTCCGCTGGCCAGCACCTTTTCCAGATAAACAAAAATCGCCAAGCCGATGATCCAGTATAGATTCATGACGCCGCCAACGAATAACAAGGCCATCAGGAACCAGCAGCAGCCCAGGCAATAATAACCATGATGCAGACCCATCAGCAGTGCACCCCGGTTGCCGGGCCGCCGATGCCGGACAAGGAATTCGACCGGTGATTGGCAATGCGTGAGGCAGGTATCTTTAAACGGTGTTAATTGCCAGCCACCTGCCAGGATCAATAATAAACCTGACAATGTCCTGCTGGCGCTCTCCATCAGCATCGATAACAAGCCCGCTTGTTCCAGCAGCCAATGGGCGAATACTGCCGCCAGGCTGAACATGGCCCAGGCCAGCAGGTACCCGAAAGCAAAAACCACCGCGCTGCCGTAGGGTGCTGTTTCAGCGGTGGAGCGCCGGTTGAGTGCAGCAGACAAAAGAATGGTGGGCGTAGCCGAAGGCAGCATCATCGCGATCATCATGATCCACCACATGAAGAACATCAGCACTACGTAGCCGGCGGACCACGCCTGTGGCATCACCATATCCATGTCCATTCCAGTCGCCTCCGGATGGGTCATCTCCATTGCTGACATGCCCATGCCGGCTCCGGACAGGATGTACAGCCAGGCAGCGATTGATACGATCAGGAGGCAGGCACCGACCACCATGCGGTCGCGCCGCAGGATGAATTCAAGCGAACTCTGTTCCAGTTCCTGGGTCAAGGCAGATTAATTATTGTACGCAGGACCTTCGTTGGTGTGCCGGATCAGGCAGATCTGGCCGTAGGTTCCATCCAGGTCCAACTGGATTGCGCCTGTGGCCCTGGTCGTCGCATTGACGATTTCAGCGGTTTCAAACTCAATGCCGTGCGGGATCTGGATTTTCACCCGGTGTGACGATCCATCGACGGGGCTTTTGATGGACTCAGCACTCGATTCCAGTATTCCATCGATATGCACGCTGGCCGTCCTCGCTTCCACGTCCACTTCGTAATTGATTCTGCGCACGATGGTTTCATGAATGGTGTCTGACATGGCTGAAAAAACCCACCAGTGTGTGCCGGCTTCCACGGTCTCCTTGCCATGCAGTACCTGCTCCATGGCATGCCGTTGTTCTTCACTCGCACGGTCGTCAATCACGAGTTGCAATTGACCCTTGCCTTCAAAGATGGGCCCGGGCCAGGCGAAAAATGCGGCTGAAACAACACCCTTGAGATCCACGCCGCCGAAACTGCCCCTGTCCACGCGGAACACATCAAAGCCCTGACAGTTTCCGTGATTGGGCAGGCCCTCAAACTGGCAGGGGCATGCGTGATCGCAATTACAACTACCGTATTGAATTCCTTCCATATGCCACTCGATCATTGCCGGCTCTCCTCGTTTGGTCTCAATTTCGGGCTGTCGTTTCCAGTATAGACAGGGCCGGTAATTTATACAGCATTTGACATGAAATTTATTTTCCCGGTAAAACAGCAATATAGTGACTGTAATTAGGGCCTGCAACGCAGTGACCTGGCAAGTGTTAACAGGCCCTAAAATGGGTGCAGATTATGCGTGCCTCCGCTTTTTTGGCGGATATCGACCGAAAAAATTCCGGTGACACTAGTTACCATCTTTGGGATATAATCCTCCCGACTAATTCCGTAGTGCGGAGCATACCGCAATGGTATGCGTAATCTAAAACAACTTGGCGGTATGGATATGAAAACTATTATTACTTCTGTTTTACCCCGGTTTTTTCTCAATTCCTTTCTTCTGACAGCCTTTGTCTACAGCATCTCACCTGGCGCCGCCATGGCCCAGCAGGAGGAGCAAGAGGCAGGCATGCTGGAAGAAATCATCATCACCGCGCAGAAGCGCGAGCAGACCATGGCAGATGTACCGATCGCGGTATCGGCGATTACAGGAGACAGCATCAACGAGTACCTGGGAGGTGCCCAGGACATCCGTGCACTCGCCGCCCGGGTCCCTGGTCTTAATATCGAGACATCGAACGGCCGCCCCCAGCCGCGCTTCTACCTGCGCGGTATGGGAAATGTCGATTTCTACGTCAATGCCAACCAGCCGGTGGCG
>DAOWGA010000303.1 GCA_030637665.1 Lysobacterales bacterium
TCCTCTTCCCCAATACCCAGCAGCTTGAACACGGTCTGCTGCATTTCCGGGTTGTGGATACGGATGGATCCGCCGCCGATTTCGGTACCGTTGAGCACCATGTCATAGCCTTTTGAAAGAGATGCCGCTGGATTGGCCAGCAAGGCAGCGGGATCCGGTTCTGCGGGGGCTGTAAAGGGATGATGCATGGCCATGTAACGCCCGCTATCTTCATCCCATTCAAACATCGGGAATTCGTTTACCCACAACGGCTGCCAGCCTTGCTCTACCAGTCCGCGATCATGCCCTGCCTTGACCAGTAACTGGCCCATGAAATTGCTGACGGTGAACCACTCACCGGCGCCAAACAACAAAATATCCCCGCTCTCCACGCCAGTGGCGCCCGCGATTCCCTGCCAGGCCTTTTCATCGAGGAATTTGGCGATCGGGGATTGCAGGCCGTCCAGCCCTGCCGCGCTGTCGTTCACCTTGATCCAGGCCAGGCCTTTGGCGCCGTAGCGGCCCACATACTGAGTGTATTCATCTATCATTTTGCGCGAGAGATCTGCCGCACCGGGAATCCGCAGCGCGGCAACCCGGGAGCCTTCCTCATTCGCCGGACCAGAGAAAACGCGAAAATCGATATGGGCAACATGTTCATCAACTGACACCAACTCCATTGGAAGACGCAGATCAGGCTTGTCGGAGCCGTAACGGTCCATGGCCGCTTTCCAGCTGAGCCGCGGGAACGGGTCTGGCAGGTCAGCGCCCAGCGTCTCTTTGAATACTTCCCTGATCGCCGCTTCAGCACAATTCTGTACGTCCTTTTCCTCCACGAAGGCCATCTCGATATCGAGTTGAGTGAATTCGGGCTGGCGGTCGGCGCGCAGGTCTTCATCGCGGAAACAGCGCGCAATTTGATAGTAGCGATCCATGCCCGCCATCATCAGCATTTGCTTGAACAGCTGTGGTGACTGTGGCAAAGCGTAGTACTGCCCGGCGTGCACCCGGCTGGGCACCAGGTAATCCCGGGCGCCTTCCGGCGTAGCCTTGGTCAGTACAGGCGTTTCGAGCTCGGTAAAGCCTTTTTTGTCGAGACTGTTGTGGATTGCGCGGTACATACGGGCGCGTGTGCGCAGGTTGTGTTGCATGCGCGGGCGGCGCAGGTCCAGGTAGCGATACTTCAGGCGGATTTCCTCGCCATCCTCGTCAGTCATCATTAGCGGCATGGGAGCTGAGGCGTTCAGCAATTCGACCCGGTCGGCTACCACCTCGATTTTGCCGGTGGCCATGGAGTCATTCCACTGGCTCTCCGGGCGCATGCGCACCTGGCCACTGATCCGCACGCAGAATTCGTTACGCAGGCCTTCGGCATCGCTGAATGCCGGGCTGTCCGGTTCAACCACAATCTGGATGATACCTGCGTGGTCCCGCAATCCAATAAAAATCAAGCCGCCAAGATCCCTGCGGCGGTCTACCCAGCCGCAGAGTTGAACGGTCTGGTCAGCAAGTTGTTCATTCACTTCGCCACAAAGATGTGTGCGCATTTCTGGCTCCTGGATTTGGTTTTATGAACGCGGCTCAGGCTGCGTCGGATTTCTTGCCGGCTGCACTACCACCGGTCTTTGTTGTTTCGGAAGACTTGGCCGGCGCTTTGGAAGCAGAAGCGCCTGGTTTGGAATCAGCGCTCTTGCTGTCGCCTGACTCGTGTAGATTCTTCTTACTGCCTTTCTTGAAATCAGTCTCGTACCAGCCCGCGCCCTTGAGGCGAAAACCAGATGCCGATACCAGGCGTCGCAGCGCAGACTCATTGCAGAACGGGCAATCCGTCAAATCCGGCTCGCTGATGCGTTGCAGTTTTTCAAGTTCATGTCCGCAGGACTGACATTTATATTCGTAAATCGGCATTTCTCTGTTCCTGTCATCTGGCCAGTAACCAGGGCCTGAATAAAATCGGTGAATTATAAGTGATGACGCACTAAATGGGGACTTTCAAAGGAGTTTTCCACACCAACTGCAAATTCTATCAACGTTTTATAGATCTTTGCCCAAAGTCTCTTTAGACGCGCCTGCCAGGTCATGCAGGGGCGCGCCATGCGCGCGAAACAGGCAATATGCAGGCTGGAGGTCTGATAAAATAAATGGTTTGGATTGAGGCCGTTTTGGCGGAGTAAAGAATGATTCGTACCTTTCTCAGCATACTGTGTGTATTCCTGTTCCTCACGGCTTGCCGGCAGGCAGAAAGCCCGGCCGCGGAGGAGCAGACAGAAAAACAAACAACCGCCCAGCAGCCTGTTGATTCCAGCGCCGGGCGAAATTCACGCTTTGACATCTATGCCACAGTGAGGCTGAGTGCCGACCTCGGGCAATTGAGTGATCGCCAAAAGCAGATGATCCCTGTGCTGATCGAGGCATCGAAACTCATGGATGACCTGTACTGGAAGCAGGCCTATGGCGACAAGGAAGCCTTGCTGTCCGGAATCGAAGATCCGGCGCGGCGGCGCTTCGCCGAGATCAACTACGGCCCCTGGGATCGCCTGGCTGCCGACCAACCCTTTATCGAAGGTGCGGGCCCCAAGCCCCTGGGCGCACGATTCTATCCCGAGGACATGAGCAAGGCAGAATTTGAAGCCTGGGACCAGGAAGGCAAGGACGGCCTGTATACGCTGATTGGCCGCAAGGCAGATGGGGCTCTGGAGTTGATTGCGTTCAGCAAAGCATACCGGGAAGTGCTCAGCCAGGCCGCTGCACTATTGAGGGATGCGGCCGAACTCGCAGATGACGCGGAATTTGCAAACTACCTGCTGATGAGGGCCAGTGCGCTGGAAACTGATGACTTCCAGCCTTCCGACATGGCCTGGATGGACATGAAAAATAATCCGATCGAGCTGGTGATTGGCCCGATCGAGACCTACGAAGAACAGTTGTTCGGTTACCGTGCGTCATACGAAAGCTATGTTTTGATCAAGGACATGGCCTGGAGTGAGCGGTTGGCGCGCTTCGCCCGCTACCTACCGGAACTGCAGACCGGCCTGCCGGTACCTGATGAGTACAAACAGGAAAGGCCGGGTTCTGATGCAGA
>DAOWGA010000261.1 GCA_030637665.1 Lysobacterales bacterium
ATGGTTCCAACTGTTTCAGATCGGTTTCGGTGGCATTCCCGGCCGGCCGATAGGTGACGGCCCCGACGGCCATTCCCTGTGGCCGGGCTTCACCAACGTACCGAACGAGTTTATCGAGGCCTACTTCCCGCTGCGCATAGAGCGCTACGAGACCATTCCGGATTCCGGTGGCGCCGGCTTGCATCGTGGCGGTAACGGCCTGACCGTGGCCTACCGTTTCCTGGCCGATGGCACGATCTCGGTACACGATGAGCGCTGGCTCACCTATCCCTGGGGCGTGAACGGTGGTGAGCCCGGTATGCGTTCCACCAAGCGCCTGGTGCGCCCGGACGGCAGCGAGCAGTGGCTGGGCGCCAAGTCCGAAGGCATCAAGGTGAAAGTGGGCGATCTGCTGTACTTCAACACCTGGGGTGGCGGTGGCTGGGGCGACCCCTATGACCGCGACGCTGAACTGGTGCGGGCCGATGTGGACCGTTCTCTGGTCTCTGCCGAAGGCGCCAAGCGCTATGGCGTGGTCATCGCCGATGATGGCTCCGTTGACGAAGCTGCCACCGAGACCTTGCGGGCCAGCCTGCGCGAGCAACGTGGCGAAGCCGGCCTGTTCGATTTCGGCGGCACCATCGAGGAGATCAAGGCCCGCTGCAAGGAAGAGACGCATCTCGACCCGCCGGTGCCGCCCACCTTTGCTCATTCGGCGGCTGATGCCTGACCTCGAGCGTGCATCACAGGGCCTGGGCCAACACCCGGCCCTGGTGCTGGTTGATATCATCAAGGGCTTTACGGATCCCGATTGCCCCCTGGGCTCGGCCGCGGATGACGTGGTTGAGGCCAATCGTAAGCTACTCGTTGCATTCCGCAGCAAGGGACTGCCGGTGTTTTTCACCACGGTGGTTTATCACAACGATCAGCAGGCCCGGGTATTCCGTGACCGGGTTCCCGCACTGGAACTGCTTCCGCCGGACTCACACTGGATCGAAGTCGATCCGCGGCTTGAACCGCTTGCCGGTGAGCGTATCGTAGAGAAGCAGTGGGCCAGCGGGTTCTTCAAAACGGATCTGGACGAGTCCCTCCGAGAACTGGGGGTGGATTCCCTGGTTGTCACCGGCCTGACCACCAGCGGCTGTGTGCGCGCTACCGCTGTGGATGGGCTGCAATACGACTACAAAGTGGTTGTGCCGGTCGAGGCAGTGGGTGATCGCAACCCGGATGCTCACCGCGCAAATTTATTCGATTTGAACGCCAAATACGCAGATGTGCTAGATTTGGACACGGTCTTGAACTACATTTAAAAATAGAAGGGCCAGATTTGATCAGACTACTGAGGGACAACAGCCGGCATTCGACCGGAAGGAGAGCAGTATGAAATACTCAATCATCGCATTCACTTTCTTATCGACTGTCGCTGTTTTGACGGCCAGACCTGCACCACTTTATGCCCAAAGCAGTGAAAGCGACGACTACATGGTGATCGAAGAGGTCACTGTGACGGCCAGACGCAGGGAAGAAAGCCTGCGGGATGTTCCCGGTACCGTCACGGCCTTTACCAAGCAAAACCTGCAAAGCGCTGGCGTGCAGCGTGCCGCGGATTTCATCCGACTGACACCCGGGGTGACCATTGTGGACGCTGCGGAAGTGGCTGATACCCAAGTGAATATTCGGGGTATCAACGGCGCACGAGACGCGGAAAACAGCTTCGCGTACATCATCGACGGGATACTGTTGACCAACCCGGCCGCGGTCAACCGTGAATACACAGATCTTCAGCAAATAGAAGTCTTCAAAGGGCCGCAAGGTGCTATCTATGGCCGAAACGCGGCCGCCGGCGCGATTATCGTGACCACGACAGACCTCAGTGACGTGTGGGAAGTACATGGAGTGGTCAGCGCTGCCCAGGACAGCAGTTACCTGGCCAAGGTCTCGACATCCGGCCCTCTTGGTGACAACTGGAAATTGCGGATTTCAGGCGACTGGCGCGAGACGGATGGATTCTACAGAAACCAATTTCAGAATAACGACCCGATTGTCGATAATCTTGAAAGTTACAATCTTAACGGGCGGCTGATTTGGGAGCCCAATGAAGACCTGACGCTAGACATGAAATTGCGCTTGGGCAGGGTGGATGCCTCTTCCATCACGTTCAACTCGACCTTCAATCTTCCGGTTTTTGCTGAATTATTTCCAAGTCCGCCCGCATATCAGGACGTCAACGACTATGACTTTCAATTCGACGCAAACATCATTTCCGACAATGATCAGGATGCAACCGAGTTTTCCACCAAGCTCGATTACGCAATGGACGGGATGAATTTCACAGGCTGGTTTCTTTACAGTGATATTGAAAACAACCTGATGTCCGACGGGACTTCGGCAGGTTTCGGTTTCTACCAATTTGAAACGGTTTGCAAGGACACGACCCTCGCGCTGGCAGGCTACCCGGTGCTGCCCCCGCAGTTCATCAACATCTCTCCGGGCAGCGTCATTTTTGACCCGGCCAATGGTTCTTTCTTAGGCGCTTACACACCCACCACCTGTGACGGCATCCAGGAACAGATCCGTAATCAGAAAGACTACAGTCTGGAGCTCCGATTGTCCTCCGACACGGACAACAAACTGCAGTGGATGGCGGGTATTTATTTGCTCGACATCGACCGCGAGGTTGGTGTTTCCCTGAACAAGGACAGCGGAAGCACCCCCATTCGCGGTTTATATCAGCCTGAACCTGGACCGAATTCGACGGCTTCCCTGACCCATGACCAGTTTGACAGCAAAGTCTGGGCACTTTTCGGGCAGATTGAATATGACGTGAATGATGATCTGGAGCTCTCTTTTGCGCTGCGCTATGACAAAGAGAAGCGTGAGGTCTCCAGCCTGGTGCCGTTCGATGCGCGACAGTCCTTTGTTGAGATAGACGCGCCATTTTTCGATGGCATCATCAATGACCCCCTGAATCCCGCTTTGAGTAACCTGGTCAACACAACAGGCGTCATCCCGGACAAGGAAGAGACCTTCTCCGAACTTCAGCCCAAAGTGGCTCTGAGGTGGGATGCCACCGCAAGCACTTCCATCTACGGCAGTTGGGGCGTTGGTTTCAAGGCCGGCGGATTCAATAACTCCGGCAGCGCGGATACCGTGGGTATCTTCATCAACGGCTTTATCAACTGCGGCAGCCCGACCGGAATATGTTACGCCGATGAGCTTGGCGTACCGCTGCCGGTCATCAATGATGATTTTGACAAGGAAACCTCCAGCGCCTTTGAAGTCGGCTTCAACAGTTTCCTGCTGGACGGCCGTTTGCGGTTGAACGGTGCGGCATATTACACCGAAGTCACCGATATGCAGTTCTTTGAATTCTTCGTTGGCACCTTTGGACTGCTTCGGGTTGTGTCAAATATTGACAAGGTTGAAATATCTGGTCTCGAATTGGGCGGCGACTGGGTCGTGAATGAAAACTGGCGCTTCTATGCCGGCGTGAATTTCCTGGACACCGAAATCAAGGAAAACAGCTCCAGACCGGATACCGTGGGCAACCCGGCACCCTATACGCCCGACTTCACAGGCAATCTCGGTGGTGAATTCAGGTACCCGATCTCCGATTCCTTGTCAATTTTTGCCAGAGTCGACGCCCGTTGGGTGGGTGAAACATGGTTCCACACAGTGCAGGAAGGCGAGCGCCCGACCATCTTCATGCCATTGTTCGATATGGGATTCGGCTTTGCACCGTTCGGCATCGCTGAGTATTCCATTGCCCGTCGTGATGAATACTCACTAGTCGACCTCAGGTTGGGCATCGGGGGAGACAAATGGACCCTGACCGGCTTTGCGATGAACCTGACGGACGAAAAGTACATAGAAGAAGCCATCCCGGCACCGGAATTCGGCGGTGTCTTCAGCCATCCCGGCACACAACGTCGCTATGGTGTGGAGTTAAGTTTCCGATACTAGCCGGCAAAAAGCCCGGATTTTCCGGGCTTTTTTCTCTCTGACGTTTGCCTCTGTGGTGGCCCCTATTTGGCAGGCATCATCTTTGCCATCATTCTCAGCAGGACACTTGGGAAAAAGCGCTTGAGCCACAGCGCCAGCATTTCCTTTCCCCCACCGACCGGGATTTCCTGCTTGCCTTTGCGAAAACCTTTCATGATCACTTCGGCGCATCGTGTCACGTCCATGCCCTCTGCAATATCCTTGTCCATTTCACCAAACGCTGCCCCATCGCCGAGTAGTGCGTTTGTGGAAATATTGGTGCGGATAAAACCCGGTGTGATGGTGGTCACTCTGATCCCGTGTCTGATCATTTCCACGCGCAGTGCATCAAAGAATCCCATCACAGCATGTTTGGCGGCGCAATAGCCGGTCCGGAAGGGTACGCCCAGTTTCCCGGTTACCGATGAAGTGATCACAATGTGTCCGCTGCCCTGCTTCAACATCAGCGGCAGCACCGCCTTGGTCAATGCGATCTGGCCCAGCACGTCAACTTCCATCAGTTGCCGGTAAACCGACATATCGGTGTCGATACACAGGGAGCGTTGTGAGATGCCCGCATTGTTGATCAGCATATCAATCCGGCCAAAGACCCCGGTAATTCGCTCTACTGCTGCCGGCATGGCCTTGTGATCGGTCACATCCAGCGGCAGCACCAGGGTCTTGCCGGCCGGCAGGCCCTTGTCGATACAATGCTCACGTACTCTGTTCAGCTCTTCTTCGCGACGCGCTGAAAATACCAGCCTGGCGCCTTGCGCTGCGAATTGCAGCGCCAGTGCCTCACCGATTCCCGACGATGCACCCGTTATCCAAATGACTTGTTCCGAGAACATGAAATTCCTCCACCATTCAATACCGCAAGTGATGACTCTTCCAACGGGTATTCTATTCAGAATCCCGCGACAAGAGCAGGGCGCCAGGTCAAAAACTTTCGAAAAAATGCAGGCTCCTAGCCTTCGCCGGTATTGTTTAACGCGACAAATTTCGCCGGAAGTGGTAGAAGATACACCAGCAATCCGGACTCTGCATCATGGCCTATTCAGTTCCCGACATCTGCGACGACTTCCCTGAGGACATCAGCGTCCTGGAACCCCTGTTTTCCGACTTTGGTAAAAAGCGACGTTTCAGTGGAGAAATCGTCACCATCAAGTGCTTTGAAGACAATTCCCTGCTGCGGGGCCTGGTCC
>DAOWGA010000237.1 GCA_030637665.1 Lysobacterales bacterium
CCGGGCCGCGAGTCCCGCCAATGCGCCCACCGGGTCGTAGCTGCCCGGTGCGCCGAGTTCCTGAAGCGCCCAGGAGAAGAGCGCTGGGGCGGGCAGCGCCGGGTAGCGCAGGTGCACCACACGGGTGCTGGCGCTGTAGCGCCCACGCAGGATTACCCGGGCCTGGGTTCCGAAGCTCGGTTCAATATTCCGGGTACGACACTGAATAACTGGCGCTGGAGGCTGCGCCCGGAGCAACTACACCCCGGCTTTTCGGATGCGGTCCGTGAGATGGTTCATACCGCTTCCCGCGATTAAACAACCCGGATCAACTGATCCAGCACGGGGTCGGATCGCTCCGCCAACAAGGCGTGGCCGGCGCCTTCGAGAATGACGGTTTCTGCGTCAGGCAGGGCCTCCGCAACTTTTCTGGTTGAGCGACTGGGGGTGAGCATATCCCGATCCCCCAGGATCATCAGGGCAGGGCATTTGACGTTCGCGGCGTGTCCCAGGCCCTCGACATATTCGTTACAGGCATTGAGGTCCGTGAATATTACGCCGGGGCCTGCTTTTTCCATCAGGCGCATACCGCCGCCAAGCATCCAGTTACCGGGTGTTGCATTACCACCGATCTGGGCTGATTTGCTGTAGCCCCAGAAGTTCAGCATGTCGATGGCCATATGGCTGTTGTCGCGCGCCTTGTCCAGCAGAAATTCAGAGACCGGCATCGGCACCGTTGTGCTGACCAGCGCAATCGCCCGCACGCGATCCGGATGACGGGCGGCGGCGGCAATTGCCACCAGTGAGCCCAGGCTGTGTCCGACCAGGGCGGCGCGGGACAGGCCGGCTGAATCAAGTACCGCAACGACCCAATCAGCCATATCTTTGATCGTCTCCAGGGGAGTCCCGCCCGAACGACCGTGCCCCGGCAGATCAATGGCCAGCACGTTCTTGCCATGGCGTGCGAAATAACGGGTGGGCAACACCCAGATGGTGTGGTCCTGGCCGGTGCCGTGGATGAATACCACGCTCTCGAGTTCCGGGTCAGGGACACGGTTGCCTGTGGCTGCGTAGACTTCTTCGTTATTGACTCGTAGTTTCACGCTGTTTCCGTCCCGCCTTCAGGGTCTCTGCGAAGCCTTGAGGCCAATGGCGATATCTTCGATCAGGTCATCGATATCCTCGATGCCCACTGAAATACGCACCAGCCCCTCCGAGATCCCGGCGGCTTTGAGCGCCTCTGCGTCCATGCGATGATGCGTGGTGCTGGCCGGGTGGATAACCAGTGATTTGGCGTCACCGATGTTGTCCAGGTGGGAAACCAGTTCCAGGCGCTCGATAAATCGCTGGCCTGCTTCGCGTCCGCCTTTCACACCGAAGCTGAATACCGCGCCTGAACCTCTCGGCAGCAATTCAGCGGCCAGTCCATGGTCGGGGTGAGCGGGGAGTTCGGGGTAAATCACCCATTCTACAGATTCATGATTATCAAGAAAATCAACTAGTTTTCGCGTATTATTAACGTGTTTTTTCATACGCAGCGGCAGTGTTTCCACGCCCTGCAGGATCAGGAATGAGGTCATCGCACTCATGCAGGCGCCGAAATCCCTGGCTCCCTCTTTTCGCGCCCGGGTTATGAAGGCGGCCGGTCCGAATTCCTCGGCAAAATCCAGGTCATGGAATCCTTCATAAGGTTCTGTCAACGTCGGGAACAGGCCTGACGCCTCCCAGTCAAACACACCGCTGTCTACCAGCAGGCCGCCAATGACGACGCCATGCCCGCTGAGAAACTTGGTGGCCGAATGCATCACGATATCAGCGCCGAGATCGAACGGCCGGCACAGGTAGGGCGTGGTGAAGGTCGAATCGATCATCAGGGGCAGGCCGGCCTCGTGGGCCACTTCAGCCACCCGCGGGATGTCCAGCACTTCCAGGCCGGGATTACCCAGCGTTTCCCCGAACAACAACCTCGTGTTCGGCTGGATCGCCTTTTTGAACGCTTCGGGGTCACGCGGATCGACGAAGGTCGTTTCGATACCAAAGCGGGGCATTGTATAGGCCAGCAAATTATGCGAGCCGCCGTACAGTGATTGCGAGGAAACAATATGCGACCCGGCCCCCATCAGTGTGGCGATGGCCAGGTGCATGGCAGCCTGGCCGCTGGATGTGGCAATGGCGCCCACGCCGCCTTCCAGCGCGCAGATTCGTTCTTCAAGAACCGCGTTGGTGGGGTTGGAAATACGTGAATACACGTGCCCGGTGCGCTCGATATTGAAGATCGATGCCGCGTGGTCGGTGTCTTTGAACACGTAGGACGCAGTTTGATAAATGGGCGTTGCCCGGGCGCCGGTGGCAGGATCGGGCCGTTGTCCTGCATGCAGGGACAGAGTATCCAGATTGAATGTCTTGGGTTTGGCCATGAAACGCTACCTGTTCATTGATCCCTTTTGATATCGGGAAGGACTTTTTGTGCCGGAAACCAGGGTGTATTAACCACCACCGCATTGGCCGGGCCGCTGGGTGTCTTCACCACCAGGGCTGTACCGATTTCAGTCAGTTCTGCCGGTACATTGGCGAAGCCAATGTTTCTTTCCAGCCGCGGAGACAAAACGCAGCGGCTGACGTGTCCTACAATCTCATCATCGACCAGCACTCTCCAGA
>DAOWGA010000173.1 GCA_030637665.1 Lysobacterales bacterium
AAATATTTCCAACTGCGTGATATCGCCCGTGCAAGGCTGGGCGAGGACAGCAGTGGAGATGATGATGATGAAATCATGATGCTGGATGTGGAGATTCGCACTGTGCTGGAAGCCCTGTTTGCCGAGCGCTACCCGGACATTCCGCTGGAAACGCTGAAAGCTGAGCACACCGCGCCGCCCACTAACGACGCTGAGGGCAAACCCGTCCTGGATGACCTGGCCTACTCTGCAGACCTGAGAGATCGATTACTGGCTTCCGAAGTCGTCGCTGAGCAGGATCTCACCATGCTGGCTCAAGCCCGGGCTGAGACCATCAGGGCAGCGTTCCTGGCAGGCGGCCAGTTCGATGAGAAACGGATCGTGATAGCCGAGCCGAAGGAAGTGGAATCAGAAGACGGGGAATGGGTCCGGCTGGAGTTGGCTGTGGCCTCCGAATAAAAACCCGAATTATTTTCGATTTCGGCCGCATGGCGGCCTCCTACTCGCCGTAGGGTATCCAGATATTCTTGATTTCGATGGCTTTGCGGAGGAATGACTTGCCCTGCCCCTGCTCATCGTCTTCCCAGTCGTGATATAGGCCGTAGTTGACCCAGGTGCGTTTCATTGTTGCCGCCGCTTCTTCCTCGACCATTTTGCTGCCTTTGCGGCTGCCCCAGTACCACATACCTTCTATGTCGTAATGCTTGGCCAGAACCTCGGCCAGCACCCCGTGATCTCCGGTGACAATGTTGACCACACCGCCGGGCAGGTCTGAGGTATCCAGCACCTGGTAAAAATCGGTGGCGAGCAATGCATAGTGCTGCGATGGAACGATAACCACGCGGTTTCCCATCGCTATGGCGGGCATCACCGTGGAAATAAATCCGAGCAATCCGGCTTCTTCAGGCGCAACAATACCAATCACCCCGAGCGGTTCTTTCATCGCCAGAGTGACATTCCTGAAAGGCGTCGAGTGAACACGGCTGTCGTACTTGTCCGACATTGCCGCGTAGGTATATATACGCTTGATGCACAGATCCAGTTCCGCACGAGCGGCCAGTTCATCCTTGCCACTGAGCTGCGAAATCCGGTGCACGAATTCATCGCCCCGGGCACTCAGATTTTCAGCGATGTAGTAAATCACCTGGGCGCGGTTATGGGCGGTCGTGCCACCCCAACCACTGGCGGCCCGGGCCGCTTCAACCGCGTTACGGATGTCTTTGCGGTTGCCGGTGGGTATCTCGGCGATCACCCTGCCCTTCGCATCATGGACGGCCTGGCTGTAGCCTCCATCCGGTCGAACCTGCCTGCCGCCGATATACATTTTGGGCGTGCGATCGATTTCCGGTGTCTCGTAACCCGCGACTTCCTCTACCGGCGCAAAGCGCGGCAGTATTTGCACCGGGTCTTTGCTGAGTTTGGATTCCCAGAATGGCTTGACGTACTCGTAGAGACCTTCTTTTCCACCTTCCCGGCCAAAGCCTGATTCGCGGTAGCCGCCGAAACCGGCGGCAGCATCGAACATATTGGTGCAATTGACCCAAACCGAGCCCGCCTTGAGTTGGGGGGCCACGTCCAGCGCCAGGTTAATATTCTCGGTCCACAGGCTTGCGGCCAGTCCGTAGCGGCTATTGTTGGCCAGAGCAACCGCCTCGGCCGGTGTCCTGAACGTCATCGAAATCAATACCGGCCCGAAAATCTCTTCCTGCGCCAGGGTCGCTGATGGCTGCACATCGGTGAGGAGCGTCGGCGGGTAATAGCAACCGGCTTCGGGAATTTCGCAAGAGGGCTGCCATTTGACCGCACCTTCCTCCACGCCCAGTTCGACCAGGCTGCTGACGCGCTCCAGCTGGGTCTGGTCTACCAGCGCGCCGAGATCAATTCCTTTGTCCAGCGAGTCCCCGAGGACCAGCTTTGACATCCGATTGCGGATTTTCTCATACAGGCTGTCGGCCACCGATTCCTGCACCAGCATGCGCGAGCCCGCGCAACAGACCTGGCCCTGGTTGAACCAGATGGCATCGACAACGCCCTCGACCACGCTGTCCAGATCCGAATCTTCAAATACGATGAAGGGTGATTTCCCGCCCAGTTCCAGCGTCAGCTTTTTGCCGGTGCCGGCCGTTGCCTTGCGCAGAATCCTGCCGACCTCGGTCGAACCGGTAAAGGCCAGCTTGCCGATTTCCTGGTGATTGGCCAGTGCCTCGCCGGCCTTGTGGTCACCGAGAACCAGGTTGAACACGCCACGGGGCAAACCGATTTCGCGGCACAAATCCGCGAACAGAACCGCGGTAGACGAAGTAAATTCAGCAGGTTTCAATACAACGGTATTGCCCATTGCCAGGGCCGGTGCAACTTTCCAGGCCAGCATCAACAGCGGAAAATTCCACGGGATGATCTGCCCCACCACACCGATTGGCCGGTAGCCGGGCATTTGCTCATGCATCACCTGGGCCCAGCCGGCATGATAATAGAAGTGTCGCGCCACCAAAGGAACGTCCACATCACGTGACTCGCGTATGGGCTTGCCGTTATCCATGCTCTCCAGTACCGAGAACAGGCGGCTGTTTTTCTGAAGGTGCCGTGCAATGGCGTACAGGAAACGGGCCCGGCCATGACCGCCGATGGCTACCCAGCCCTCAAGCGCGTCCGCTGCAGCCGCAACGGCATTATTCACATCCGCTTCATTGCCGTCGGCCACTTTCGCCAGCACTTCACCTGTGGCCGGGTTGTACGTTTCGAAAAACGACCCGGAATCCGGCCCTTGCCACTGACCGCCTATGAAATGTAAAAGTGTATTGTCCCGGTCCTGCAGCCACTGAGCCGCCTGGTCGGGGCTTTCGGGCGCCGGTCCATACTCCATTGATTCAAAAATATCTCTCACTGACATGTCGGATTCCTTCCCTGATCAGCTCACCGGGTGGCGGTATTGTGCAGAATAACTCCCGGTGACGTGATGTTCCAGTTGACGTTCGATATCGCCCAGTAAACTACTTGCACCAAAACGAAATAAAGATGGTGTAAGCCATTGTTTACCAAGTTCTTCTTTCATTAAAATGAGGTAATTTATTGCTTCTTTTGATTTACTGATGCCACCGGCCGGTTTGTAACCGATCTTGAAACCGGTCAAATCCAGGTAGTCCCGGATGGCGCGTACCATAACCAGGCTATACGGCAGGGTCGCATTGACCGATTCCTTGCCGGTGCTGGTTTTGATAAAATCCGCGCCGGCCATCATGCACACCCAGCTGGCCTTGGCGACATTGCTCAGGGTCGCCAGTTCCCCGGTAGCGAGGATGGTTTTGAGGTGGGCCTCACCGCAGGCATTGCGATAAGCTTTGACTTCGTCATACAGTCCTTGCCAGTTCCCCGTCAGCACCATTGCACGGCTGATCACGATATCAATTTCCGCGGCGCCCGCCGTCACCGATTCGCTTACCTGCGCCAATTTCAGCGGCAACGGGATCTGGCCTGCAGGAAATCCGGTGGAGACCGCGGCCACCGGGATGCCGGTGCCTTCGAGCTCGTTCACGGCGGTTTCAATCAGATTGTGGTACACGCAAACAGCTGCCGTCGTGATGCCGAGGTCCGCTACCCCAAGGTCTTCCAGAATGTCCTTGCGAACCGGCCTTTTCGCCTTTTGGCACAAACGCCGCACCTTTCCCGGCGTGTCATCACCAGCCAGCGTGGTTAGATCAATACAGGTCAAAGCCTTCAGAAGCCAGGCAGCCTGGTAATCTTTCTTTACCGTGCGCCGCGTTCCGATGGTGGCAGCCCGACGCTCAACCGCGCTGCGATTAATGCGAATCCTCCCGAACAAATCCGGATTGAAGTCGATACCGGGATTACGCTGAATATGCTCGTCGTGAGCACTGATGGAGTGTACGTTTGATTCAAATGCACCAGTCATTGTTACCAGCTGATCCTGTTGCGATGACGAACAGTATAGTTTGCAATCGTGTTGCTGTGCAGTCCTGTACTACAATCCCCATGTTCCATAGCAGGCAATAACACATGACCGCGATCAGCGCCGTCTTTATTGTATACCTGGTCATACTGGCTGGCGTGGCCCTCTGGAGCCGCAGTGAAACCCACACGATGAGTGGATATTTCATTGCGGGCAAGAAGCTTCCACCCTGGGTAGTCGCATTCAGCACCAATGCCACGGGTGAGAGTGGCTGGCTGCTTCTGGGCCTCACCGGCATGGGCTATGCCGCCGGCGCACAGGCGTTCTGGGTAGTCGCAGGTGAGGTCGTGGGTATCGCGCTAGCCTGGTTGCTCCTGTCAAGACGCATCAAGCGGCTATCAGACAAATCAGACTCGATCACGGTTCCGGATGTGTTGGCTGCGAGGTTCGATGACCGCGCGCATGTCCTGAGAAAACTGAGCGTACTGATCATCCTGGTCATGGTCGGCGCCTACGTGGCAGCTCAGATGGTCGCGACTGGCAAGGCCTTCGACGGTTTTACCGACCTCAGTTACTCCACCGGTGTTCTGGTGGGCGCCACCATCATCATTCTCTATACACTGGTTGGTGGTTACAAAGCAGTTGCCTGGACCGATTTGATCCAGGGTATTCTGATGTTGCTGGGTCTCATCATCGTCCCATTGATCGCTATCAGGACCGCCGGCGGATGGGATGCCGTTACATCCAGTTTGCACTTGCAGGACCCGGGCCTGCTGACACCCTGGGGGCCCGACGGCAAAAGCACAGCGGCCATGGTGGGTATTCTCAGCTTCCTGGCCATTGGCCTGCCGTTCATGGGGGTTCCCCAATTAATGGTCCGCTTCATGTCGGCACGTTCAGAAAAAAGTCTCGTGCCCGCCATGGCGATCTCCGTAACCGTCATCCTGTTGTTCGATCTGGGCGCCGTGCTGACCGGCATGGCCGGCCGCGCCCTGTTCCCGGGCCTGGAAGACCCCGAAGGTATCCTGCCGCTCATTTCCACCACCCTGCTGCACCCGGTGCTCGGTGGCATCATGATGGTGGTGGTGCTGGCCGCAATTATGTCGACCGTGGACAGCCTGCTCATCCTGGCTTCATCGGCCGTGGTCAGAGACTACTGGCAGCAAATCCGCGGATCTTTGCAGGGTAAGAAGGCGTTGAGCGACCGGGCCCTGGCTCAGCGCGGCAAACTGGTCACGCTGATCATCGGCATCATCGGAGTGGCCTTTGCACTGCATCAGACACCACTGATCTTCTGGTTCGTACTGTTCGCCTGGTCCGGCCTGGGGGCAGCATTCGGACCGGTATTGCTTTGTGCCGTGTGGTATCCGAAAACCAATCTGGCAGGCGCCTTCGCAGGTATGCTGGGCGGCTTTGTCACGACAGTGGTATGGGTGCTGTGGCTCAAACCGTATTTTTATGATCTGCTGGAAATCATTCCCGGCTTCTTCGTGGGCTTGGTGCTGACGATCATTGTCAGTAACCTGAGCAGGAATGATGGACCTGGATATCAGCAATAGGCAAATCCATCTTCGAAGCCTGAACCACTCTGTCGCAGCGAGCCACGCGCGCGATTTATTCCATAGCCGAAAGGATTTTGGAGGCACTGCAGGCCTGCCGCACGCCGGTTGCCCGCACTGCCTCTCGATTATTCACTTGGTAAAAAAGACGTTTCGCCCGCATGGCGGGCTCCTACAATGGGGTGCTGTGTGGCATAATTACGGGCTGTCTTTCAAGATAATTCGCACCTGTTTCCTGCCCGGAATGGAAGCGCAGGAAACAGAGATCATCGGAGATCATCATGAGAAAGTTCACTCGAGCCCTGTTGGCAGCCGCCGGCCTGCTCATCCTTGCTGCACCGGTACCTGCCCAGGAGGCTAAAGAAACAAAGCCCGGCCTTAACGAGGCAACCTTCAGTGGCCTCGAGTGGCGGGGAATCGGCCCGGCCCTGATGTCCGGTCGTATCGCCGATATCGCGGTCGATCCCACTCACCGCAGCACCTGGTATATCGGCGTGGGTAGTGGCGGGGTGTGGAAAACAACAAACCGCGGCACCACCCTGACACCGATTTTTGATGGCCAGGGCTCCTATTCCATCGGCAGCATCACCATTGACCCGAACAATCACAACACCGTTTGGGTTGGCACCGGGGAGAATGTCGGCGGGCGGCATGTCGGCTACGGTGACGGTGTGTACAAAAGCCTGGACGGTGGCGCCAACTGGAAAAACATGGGTCTGAAGGATTCCCAGCATATTGGCATGATCGTAGTCGACCCTCGTGATTCCAATGTTGTCTACGTAGCCTCGCAGGGACCCTTATGGTCAGGTGGCGGCGATCGCGGCCTGTACAAAACAGCCGACGGCGGTGAAA
>DAOWGA010000278.1 GCA_030637665.1 Lysobacterales bacterium
ATGTCGGCCTGTCCGGGAGGTGGCGGGTGTCTACCTGCAGGACCGTCATTTGTCGGGAACAAATGAAGAGCGAACAGGGATGTCTCGAGCGCGTCCTGCAGGTAGACACCCGGCGCCTCCTTCTGGCACGGCCCATTTCGCACCAACAGGGCGTAAACGCGCATGGCGCGCTCCTACATGACACTTATTTCTGACGCCAGGAGCCGCCTGAATCCTGGTAATACCAGCCCGGACGCGCGTTCCTCACCCACTCTCGGGCAAATGTCTCCTTGATGTCCTGTTCCCATTCCGGATGCCCATTTGCAACTGCGATTTCCCGATACACTGCTTTTCGGTCCCGGTTCTCATCCGCCACCACGCTTTCCAGGCTGCGCCGCTCGCTCAATGAAACTGCAGAACGCTCACGGATTGTAATCAGTCCATCCATCGAAAAACCAATCGCCCCAGCGTCAAATAGTGTGTTCAGGCTGCTACGCTGGCGCTGCGCCATACGTGCTTTGATCGAATTGATCTGCGGCGTATTGATGTCGATTTCCGCCTGTTGGGCGTGGGCGCTGGGCACCAGCATATCGAAGACACCAGTGGCTGCCAGCAACAGGGTATCTTCCAACAGGTCGATGGGGTCGAATAAGGATCCTTCCTCGTTCGGTTCACCCAGAACGTCCCCGACGAACTGTTCCGCCGCCCGCTCGGCCGCCGCAGCCGGGAAATAGACATTGATGGTGACACAAGCCGCCAATAGGAACAGGGTACTCATAATCAGGGCTGTATTGATTTTTTTCATGGTGAAACACTCCTTCTCATTCCTGGGGCATCCGGCTGCCCCTCAGGCATATTTTATCAGACAGTGATTGCGCAGATTGGTGCAAATTAGCCCGTGTATTGCACCAGTCTCCCGGATGCTGGCGCAATACACGGGCTATTATTCCCCTATCCGGATGGATTCTTCCCCTGACGCGGCCATAAGGCCGGCAACGAGTTGCGGCCAGTCCAGGCTCCGATTGAAAGCCCGGATCTTGATCTTGGGCAAACCGGCGCCCTCCATGATCAACACGCTGACCTCATCCTCGCTGATACCCCGTACCATGCAGACATTGTTTTGCAGAAGGCACCCCAGGCCCAGGCGCCGGTAGGAAAAGTTGTTGAACATTTTCATGATCGGGCCGGTCAGAGCGGCTGTTGCGCCGCCGCCACCGATCGTGGTCAGGTGGTTGACGGCCTGGCGCGATATATCGCTGGATCTGCCTTGTCTCTCCGGTGTACCGAACCAGGCATCGAAAGCAACCGGTTTCCAATCCAGCAGGCGTAAGTCATGAATGTAGCCGTCCAGCCGGCCGGAAATCTGCCCGAAGGAGAATGTCCGCGTCAGATTTTCCAGGTCGAGATTGTAGACATCCACGTTGGCCGCCAGGCTGGGCAGTACGCCGAAGGGACGCTCGATGCTCAGATCACTAACAGATATGCGGCCATCGAAAACCTCGATGATGATCTCACCATCAACGGATAACACGCCGTCATCCAGGCTGACTCCCGGAATTTCACCATTGATATCACCATTGAAGCGCGGCCAGTCCAGCGCTGCGGTCAGCAATTCCATATCCAGGCCGAGTAATTCGGCGCGCAACTTGATGTCCAGTTCGTCCTCAACGCTCGCAATACTGCCCGGAAGCACCAGGCCAAGTTCGTGAAAAGTGTGCCTGCCACCCAGCAAGTGGAGTTCCAGTGGTTCAGAAATCGCAAAGGTACCGGGTTCAGAACCCAGCGCAACTTCCCCCGCGCCGAGGTTAATCCGGCCCAGTAGCAGGCCTCGCCAGGCAAGACGCGAATCGAAGTCATGATCGCCCGGCCTGAGCCTTGCATCCAACCCGGTTATCGCAAAGCGCCGACGCTTATTGTCGACTACGGTCAGGTCGCTGACTTCGAGCTCGCCCGACTCGAATACGTTATCGACCCAATCACCTTTCCAGGAGATATTGCCGGTCAAATCCAGGCCGTCTAGCGCCCATATGCCTGCGACCGACTCGAAATATCGCTGGTACGCGCCCGGAAAGCTCAGATCCAGGCGACTGATACGGAAAGCCAGGGATTTTTCTGGATCCTGCAGGTCCAGCCGCGCACTTCCTTCAAGCCTCATCGCCGAATTGTCCGTCGCACTAATCTCATTGATTGACAACGTGGAGTGGTTCAAGAACGGCTGTGCTCCAAAATCCAGAGGAGCGTCCGAAAAATCCCGGTAGAAGTCGTCCAGCAATAACTCGCCGCTGTTGATGCGGCCGCTGATCCGTGCCGAGGTAGTGGCGCCAAGATCCACCGCACCCCGGCTTTCGATTCGCAGGGATTCACCTGCAAAGCGTCCTTCAGGTGAATCGAAGGCGAGGTCTTCCAATTCGATCTTGTAACGGATGTCTGCCTCATGGCTTTCCGGCAGCCTGAGCAGCACACTGCCGCTACTGCTGCCCCGGCTGATCCATTGCAATTCTGACGGCGCCGCATTCAGGTCCTTAAGATTCTCCAGCAACTGACCGTTCCACTCCAACTCTGCCTGTAAACCATCGCCATTGCTTTCTACCAGCAGATCAGTTTCCAGACCACCCAATTTCATGCTGCCAGACAGGCTGATAAGTCCGGATTCAATCGAAACGGTTGTAAGCGCGCCATGGACCCTGCTGAATGCCCTGTCGGAATGCAGATTACTGAGTTCCAGGCTCCATTCGCCGTTGGGGCACAAATCTTCACCCCCGGCTTTCCACTGCGGACAACTGAGCATCAGTTCACGGATTGTCTCCTTACGCCCATCCAGCATCAGCAGATCAGCGCTTAATTCCAATGCCCCGTTACCCGTCAGACTTCCCTTGACTGACTTGATCACAGACTCCTGAAATTCAACACTGGCGGCGGTAAAGCTGATGTCTGGAAACGCGGCAGTCACATTTTGTGACAGCAACAGGCACAACAAGAGCACGACCCGGGCACCAGAGCCGGAAGCCAGCAAGGGCTTTGCAGATAGCGCTATCTCGTCTATGCTGATTAGCATTGAATCCGGCACCGGTTTGTATTGCCGCTCAAGGGGGCTCCATGAAAAGCTGTTCATTCAAGCAGGGACCCAGTGTCCTGGTGGTCGACGATCATGAAATCAGTCGCCTTCATACCGTGCAAGCATTGCGGCAAGTTGCCAGTCGTGTCAAGCAAGCCCGAAATGGTCCGGAAGCCATGGAGGCCGCCTTGTGCCTGCTTCCCGATCTCATCTTCATGGACATCCATTTGCCCGGAACCTGCGGATTGTCCCTGCTGGAGCAGATCAAATATTCCTGGCCGCCGGAATGCCCCTGGCCAGCAATTGTCATTCTGTCCGGCGACGACTCGCTTGATATTTCACAGATACTGAAACAGGCCGCGGTCAGCGCCATACTGGTGAAACCGGTCCAGGCGCAAGACATCAGAGATGTTGCCGTCCGGCTTCTCTACCCGGATCGTGGTGTGCAGGAAAATGCGGCGCAGGACTCAAAGGAAGACACTGCTTCTTATTTGCGGAAAATATTCCTGGAAGAATTGCAAACCCGCTTGCCCGAACTGGATCGGAACATCAGCAACCTCGACTGGATTTCCGCCAGGGACATTCTCCACCAGTTGATCGCTTCCAGCGCCATGTGCCAGGAAAAAGAGCTTGAGTACCACTGCCGCCAACTCTTCAATACGGTGGTCAAAGAAATCAAACCGCGCGCTGTCGCCCAGGCCTACTACCCCTTCCTGCAGGCTGCGAGTCATATCAGGACTTCGGCTCAAACCTGACGGATCAATTTCCGCATTTCACGCACAGCTTCTTCGAGACCGACAAAGATGGAGCGGGCGATAATTGAATGGCCGATATTAAGCTCAGTCATGTGCGGCAGGCGGGCCACGGGCTGGACATTGTGACGATGCAGGCCGTGACCGGCATTGATTTGCAGACCCAGTTCATGGCCGTACACGCAAGCCTGGTGCAATCTTTCCAGTTCCCGTTTTTGCTCCCCGGCCTCAGCATCGGCATAAGTGCCGGTGTGCAGCTCGACTACGGGAGCACCGGTGTCACGGGCGGCATCGAGCTGCCCCGGATCGGGGTCAATGAAAAGGGAAACCCTGATTCCTGCGGCATTCAGACGTTCTGCCGCCGCGGTCACCGCTGCCCGGTTGCCGATTACATCCAGGCCTCCCTCCGTGGTCAGTTCTTCCCGCTTTTCAGGGACCAGGCAGACATCTGCAGGCTGTCGCTCCAGCGCGATGGCCAGCATTTCCCCGGTGACAGCCATTTCCAGATTGATCCGGCTTGAGCCGTTGTTGCACAAAGCCTTCACATCTGCATCCTGGATGTGCCTGCGATCTTCACGCAAATGGATTGTGATGAAATCAGCGCCCCCCCGCTGTGCATATTCGGCAGCTTTGTAGACCGAGGGATAGTCTGTACCACGAGCCTGCCGGACCGTCGCCACGTGATCTATATTGACACCAAGAAGTACCGCCATTTGTTCCTCCCTCCGTTTACGAGAAGAGTGACTGGGATGCAATTGGCTTGCCACCCAGGTGATTGCGTATCAGCCGCCGCATCAGTTGCTTCAGCTCTTTGAGGTTAGCCTCTTCGATCTGCCCGGATTTTAACGCCAGCAGGGCCGATCCCGAAACCAGTTTTTCATCCTGTCCACGACCGCGCTCATGACGTATGGGGCCTGATTCAGGCACATACAGGTACCATGCGTTCGCCGAAATGGGTCGTTCAGAACCGTGTTCATGTTCCAGTTGCATACCAAAACCAGCTGACTCCAGCAGTTGTTTTTCGAAAATCCTGAGCAAGGGCTGGAGCTCATCTCCAATCGTCAGCTGCGTCAGCAGCTTTTGGTAATAATCGAACAAGCCAGGATGAGGATCCGACCTCTGTAAAAAACGGATCATCAGTTCGTTGGCATACAGCCCACAGAAAAGCGGCTCGCCAGCCAGGGCGGGGGGTGAGGCAACCTGGTCGGCTCCGGTCAGCGTTCCCAGTTCACCGCGCTGCGTCCAACTCAAGAGGAGCGGACGGAATGGCTGCAGCATATTTTTCCAGCGCGATCTGGCGCCGCGGGCCCCACGCGCTACCAGGCCGATCCGCCCATGCTCGCGGCCCATGGCTTCCAGCAACAGGCTGCTTTCACGGTAAGGCCGGCTGTGAAGGATGTAAGCTGGTTGCAGAGAAATGCGCATGCTGCATCTTCAGGACTGGTCGTCGTAACCAAACTGTTTCAGCGCCCTTTCATTATCCGACCAGTCCCTGCTCACTTTGACGAACAGCTGCAAAAAGACTTTTTCGTCGAACAGATCCTGCAGCGCCAGGCGGGCTTGTGTTCCCACCTTCTTGAGCACATTCCCTCCCTTGCCAATGACGATCTGTTTTTGTCCTTTGCGCTCCACCCAGATGATGGCGCCGATCCTGACCAAGCCATTTTCCCGCTTGAATTCCTCTATTTCCACTGTCAATGCGTAGGGCAGTTCCTGGTGCAGGCGTAACATTAACTGTTCCCGGACCAGTTCGGCCGCCAGGAAACGTTCACTGCGGTCCGTGAACATGTCCTCATCGTAAAATGGCCGTGAAAACGGCAATGAATGAAACACTTTCTGCTCAAGCGCTTCAACACCATCGCCGGATTTGGCTGAAATCAGGAACACGTCGCTGAAACGATCCGTCTTGACTTGATCGCGCAGGAACAGCAACAGGCGGGATTTGTCAGCTACCTGGTCGATCTTGTTTACGACGAGCACGACCGGAATGCCGGCCACATTGAGTGAACGGGCGACATGCTCATCCTGCTTTGACCATCGATCAGCCTCGATCAGAAACAGGATCAGGTCCACATCCTGGAATGAGGCGCGGGCTATGCGGTTCATATATCGGTTCAGGGCACGCTTTGCTGCGAGGTGAATCCCCGGTGTGTCAATGTAAATCACCTGCCCCTGCGGTGTGGTCTTGATTCCGGCAATGCGTTGTCGTGTCGTCTGCGGCTTGGCAGTCACGATACTCAGTTTTTGCCCAAGCATCCGGTTCATCAATGTCGACTTGCCGACATTGGGGCGGCCAACGAGAGCAACATAACCGCACCGATAGTCACCGGCCAGGGATTCGTCCTGCCCCATCGATTTTTCAATCATGTCGAACCGTTCAGCTGCAATTTCCCGAGCATGTCCTTCGCGGCAGCCTGTTCGGCTTTACGGCGGCTGTTACCAATTGCTTCCACGCTTATCGAGTCATCAGGAATTTTACATTGAACATGAAATTGCTTGGCGTGATCTGCACCCTCCTCCCGAAAATGATCGTATTCCGGCAAGGGCCTGCCCCGGGCTTGCAGCCATTCCTGCAGGCGAGTTTTAGCATCCTTGAGATCTTCGATGTCGGGGAGGCTTGCTATCAGCGGGTCAAAAAGGCGCAGAATCTCGGTCCGGCATACGGCATATCCGCCATCAAGAAAAATGGCCCCGAGCAGTGCCTCAAATGCATCAGCCAGGATGGATGCACGGCGAAACCCGCCGGACTTCATTTCGCCCTCACCCAGTTTCAGGTGCTTCCCCAGTTCAATGGATGACGCAATTTCGGACAAAGTCACGCCGCGCACAAGGCGTGCCCTCATCCGGCTTAAATCCCCTTCCTGTGCTTCAGAATGCAATTCATACAAGCGGGACGAGATGACGAGATTCAGCACACTGTCGCCGAGAAATTCGAGGCGCTCGTTGTTGTTCGCACCCAGGCTGCGATGCGTCAGTGCCCCTTTCAGTAACTGCTGATCGGTAAACCGGTAATTGATCCCGGCTACAGAATTCTTCACATCGCTACTTCAGGATCACTGATCGGTCAAATGATAATATGAGATCAATATTACCCAGCAATGGTCTTCGCACCTCGTAAGCGATACGAACCTTGATGCCGTTGCTGCGGGTAATCCGGATGTGCTCACGCTTGACGTTTTCGCTCGAATAACTCACCCAGAGGCGGTTAGAGATATTGTTCTTGATCTTCTGAGGCGACATTGAAGCGGCCCCTGGTTCTCTTTGCAAATCATTCAGTGCACTCACAACGGCGTTGTATTCAAGGTACAGCGGCACGATTCTCATGCCGACATACGCAAAAAAAACGACCAGCACCAGGACAATTGCAAAGCCAACTAAGGTCAATCCATTCTGTTTGCGAATTTTCATCTGTCTTCACCTTCTTCCATGTTGAGTGGAACCCGAAACTGCCTGTAAATGGCTAAATCACAACCCCTTATGGCAATTATCGGGCTATAAGACCCGCCTACTATAACGCTTTACAATTGAATGGAAAAATTTACTGCATTAGGCAACACCTTCGACGAAAGGTGATTTGCATCAGATTATGATCTGTAATTGGCCAATTTCCCTGCTAATGGATACCGTTTCCAATACGTGAGAGATCACCGCAACCCTTGGTGTAATCGAAGTTCAGCCAGATACCGACAGCACGGCCCATCAGGTTTTCTTCGGGCACGAAACCCCATTCACGGCTGTCGTTGCTGCGATCACGGTTGTCGCCCATCACGAAATAATGGCCTTCAGGCACCTGCCACTGGCCATTTCGGCTGCCGGAATTGGAATGCAACAGGATATCGTGCTCTACAGTTCCCACAGTTTCCTGCAGCCGGCTTGCATCCGATCGCGGTGTTGAACATTTGACTTCGTCGCTGGTAAATCGGCCCTGATCCTCAGCCAGCACCGCTTCACCGTTAACGAACAATTCCTTGTTGCGGTAACTGATGGTGTCGCCCGGCAAACCAATCAGTCGCTTGATGAAATTAACACTGGGATCTACCGGGTAGCGGAATACCACGACGTCTCCACGCTGAGGCTCCCCCAACGACAGAAATTTCTTATGCAGAACCGGTAACCTGAGCCCATAGGCAAACTTGTTGACCACGATAAAATCACCGACCAGGAGCGTCGGTATCATGGAACCGGAAGGAATTTTGAACGGTTCGAACAGAAAAGAGCGGAATAA
>DAOWGA010000022.1 GCA_030637665.1 Lysobacterales bacterium
CGAAAAAACAATCAGGAAAATTCATCACCAGTTGCACCAGGACTGCTGTTTCGCCAGCTACAGCGCAAATTCCGGATCCCTGGTGAATTATGCGGGCTAATCCTAATTCATCAACTGGTCGAAAAATCCGATTTCCACCGCAGTTGTCCTGCCGATTTTGCACTGCTCCAGTGAACGCGGCATCCTGGATTCAAAAGAACTCAGCGGAATGCGCCCGCCCATAATTTCAGCGCGCTTCTGTGGAAACAGCGGGTACTGCTCCGGATCAGCAAATCCAAATGGATACTCGGGCTCCCCGGTTGACCTGACGTATTTGTCGCTGGCCCCGAACACGTGCATCAATTCATGGGTAAAGACCACCAGGTTTTGCGGCTGCATCGACTTCGCTGCATAGGCATTGACTACACCGTAGCGGCCTTTGCGCATGCCGACCGAAATATCCACTTCATTGGACCCGTTGATCGAGTTATAAAGCACAAACATCTGGATATCGGCCTCAACAAGTCCGTCACTGAAGCCCTTCAGCCATGTCCACCAGCGCATTTTCAGGCTCCACCAGGCGATTGCGGCCGGGCTGTACTGGTCCGGCATGGGAGGCGGCATGTCGGTGCTCACCGGCGTGATCTGGATATAAAAGGCAGGCGTTACGGATATGCCGTAAGGCCGGGTTTCGCGTTCCATGAATTCATTCACGGCACTGAAGTCAGCGGCTTCAATTGATTGGGCGAATTTCAAGGTGCCCGCGGTATCATCAGCAGCGATAGGATAAACAGTCACCCATGCGGGCCGGTCCCAACTGGCCAGGCGACGCTCCGTCATCCAGGTACCGATCACAATCACAAACAGGATGCTGAGCAGCGCGACCACGCGCATGAGTTTGAAAACACTCACTCGCCAGCCACCGTCATCGTGCTGATCAATACGGGCCCCGAGTGAATATTTCCCCTGTCGTCGATATTGCTGCCGACCGCAACCACGTTTTTGAATATCTCGTTCAGATTCCCGGCAATAGTGACTTCTTCCACCGGGTAGCTAATTTCACCATTTTCGACCAGGAATCCGCTTGCTCCCCGCGAATAATCACCGGTCACCAGTCTGACTCCCTGGCCCATGACCTCGGTAACGTAAAAACCGTTCTGCATGCCCTGTATCAGGTCATCGCAATCTTCACCGCCCGGTTCCAGTAACAGGTTGCGGACGCCGCCGGCATTGCCGGTAGTCTGCAGTCCAAGGCGCCGCGCCGAGTAACTGGACAGGACATAGCCCTGTAGTACACCCGAGTCGATGATTTTCCGCTCACGGGTGACCACACCCTCACCATCGAATGAGGCGCTGCCGGCGCCGCGCAACAAATGAGGCCGCTCACAAATATTCAGCCAGCGGGGGAACAACTGTTCGCCTTTCTTGTCCTTGAGGAAGGACTCATTCCTGTACAGAGCAGATCCGGAAATGGCCCCGACCAGGTGACCGACCAGGCCCTTGGCGACTTCTGGCGAAAACAGCACCGGCATTTGGCCCGTAGGCAACTGGCGGGCGTTCAATCTCCGGATCGTACGGCGGGCCGCCTCGGCGCCGGTCTGCGCGGGCGCTTCCAGGTCTTGCAGGCTTCTGCGACTGTCAAAACTGTAGTCCCGCTGCATGCCGTCACCCTTGCCGGCGAGCAATATGCAAGTCTGACCGAAACGGGTGCCGGAGCTCCTGCCGATAAAGCCATTGGAGTTGCCATAAACGGTCAATCCCAGGCCAGCATTCACGGACGCACCTTCCGAATTGGTGATCCTGCTGTCCGCCCGCCCTGCCGCTTCACAGGCAAGCGCCCGCTTAATGGCTGCCTCAGCATCCATCATGGAGGGATGCCACAGATCCAGATTCGGAAATTCTGTCGCCAGCAGCGAGGGATCAGCCAGGCCATTACTGCTGTCATCCTGCGTGTAGCGGGCGATTTCCATCGCGCGATCAACACAAGCGTCAATTGATTCTTTACGCAGATCGGCGCTGCTTGCATGCCCTTTACGCTGCCCGAAGAAGACCGTGATGTTGACGCCTCGATCCTGCATGTGTTCCAGGGTTTCCACTTCACCCAGGCGCACAGTCACCGCAAGGCCCTGACTGGTGTAGGCGGAGGCTTCTGCATCGCTGGCGCCTGCATTACGTGCGCGGTGTAATGCTTCCCGCACATGGGACTCCAGGACATCCAGTTCCCCTTCCCGGTCGAGATACGGCTGCGTTACCATGGGTTGATCAGACATAGAACCATTTCCCCTTATTCAGACTGGAAGTACAGATGGCCAGAGGCAAGGAAAAAACAGGCGAAGAACCCGGAATTATCAGTAAAAGCCAGCGCAAAAGAGAAGCGCAGGAACTGAAATCCCTTGCAGCGGAGTTGATCGGGCTCAGTAAAGCCCGGCTCGAGCGTGTGCCAATGGAAGACTCAATCCGGGAAGCAGTGGAACAAGCCCGGCCGATTCGATCGCATGTCGCCCGCAAGCGGCAATTGCAGTTCATAGCCAAGTTGCTCAGGCGGACGGATCCCGGCGGGATTTTCGAAGCCATGGAAGCATTCAACAATGCGGCGCGACAACTCACCGCGCGCCAGCACCGCAGCGAGGCCTGGCGGGACTTCTTGCTGGAATCCGGGGATTCAGCACTGGGGCAGCTACTGGACAAGCGATTCGAAGCCGACGCCCAGGCCATGCGCCAACTGATCCGCAACGCGCAACGCGAAGCAGCGAAGGGAAAGCCGCCTTCATCGTCGCGTGCCCTGTTCCGCCTGTTGCGCGATATGGACGAAAACGCTCCATTGCCGCCGCCGCCCTGAACATCGAGTTCGTCCCGGATAGCGAGTGCCGGCCCGGGCTTGCTTCGACTCACCTTGTTTCATGCTTCAGTACCACCGACGGTGAGGCCGTCGATGCGCAATGTAGGTTGCCCCACACCTACCGGCACGCTCTGGCCATCCTTGCCACATACACCAACGCCGGCATCGAGCTTGAGGTCGTTTCCGACCATCGAAACCCGGGTCATGACGTCAGGGCCATTACCGATCAGCGTTGCACCCTTCACCGGGCGTGTTACTTTGCCGTTTTCCACCAGGTAGGCTTCGCTTGCGGAAAATACGAACCGGCCCGAGGTGATATCAACCTGGCCGCCAGCAAAATTTACTGCATACAGGCCTCTGTCCACCGAAGCAATAATTTCTTCCGGCTGGTACTTGCCGGGCAGCATAAAGGTATTTGTCATCCGGGGCATCGGCAAATGCGCAAAGGATTCGCGGCGCCCGTTTCCGGTAGGAGCTGTATTCATCAGGCTGGCGTTCAGCTTGTCCTGCATATAATTCTTGAGCACACCATTCTCGATTAACACGGTCTGCTCCGTTGGCGTACCTTCATCATCGACGGTCAGGGAGCCACGGCGTCGCTCAATTGTTCCGTCATCAACGATCGTGACGCATTCCGCGGCAACCTGTTCACCCATGCGCCCGGAGAACGCTGAAGTGCCCTTGCGATTGAAATCCCCTTCCAGCCCGTGACCGACCGCCTCATGCAGCAACACGCCCGGCCAGCCAGGTCCGAGCACCACGGTCATGGTTCCTGCCGGCGCTGACTCCGCCTCGAGATTCACCAGGGCCTGCCGTACTGCCTCCCCGGCAACGTGTCGCCAGGCATCATTCTCAATCAATTCGCTGTAGCTGAAGCGGCCGCCACCGCCATCACTACCCTGCTCACGCCTGCCGTTCTGTTCCGCAATCACGCTGACATTGATACGCACCAGCGGCCGCACATCTGCTGCAAAGGTGCCGTCGGTTGACGCCACCAGGATGGTTTCATGGCTGGCCGCCAGGCTGACAGTTACCTGGCTGACCCGGGTGTCAATTGAACGTGCATAACTGTCAACCTGGCGCAACAGGTCGACTTTCTCAGCGGCTCCCAATGTCACCATGGGATTCTGTGCACTGTACAGCGCCGACGGCTGGCACTTTTTCCAGGCCTGCACCCGGCCCTGCTGCCCATGGCGGGCGATTGCCCGCGCGGCTCCCGAAGCCTGCAGTAAAGCCGGCATCACGATGTCATCGGCATAGGCGAAACCGGTCTTGTCACCGCTGATGGCGCGAATGCCCACGCCCTGCTCTACCGAATACGAACCCGTCCTGACCAGCCCATCCTCCAACAGCCAGGATTCATGGCTGGAAGTCTGAAAATACAGATCACCTGAGTCCACCGCCGGCCCCATCAGGTCAGCCAGTACACGTTCCAGCCTGGCCTGATCCAGCCCGCCGGGCGCCAGTAATTGTCGCTCTGCCAATTCAAGCACATTTGTCATCATGCTGTCTGTTTCCGTCTACACATCTGCTTTAAGGTTACCTCATACCTCGTTAAGTTGGGCAGTCCGCATATTGCGCCAGATTCCGGGAGACTGGCGCAATATGCGGGCTCATTCTATCCATCTGTGGGTTTGTCTAGTACCGGCTCGAACACGGGATCGTCCCAACTGCCGGTGATCGTGTACTGCACCTGGGTGGCATCGCCCAATTGCTCATGCAACAGGCCCTGAAGCGCCAGTCCCGCGGCGGCGCCGACGGGGCCGCCCGCGATGGCGCCGATGACCGGCAATGTGTTACCAAGCCCGGGCTTCACAGTCAGCAGCTGATCATATTGCTGGTCAACCAGGTCAGTGCTCCCGGTGATGCTGCTCCGCGCCGCCGAAGACTCCAGGATGACGTTGTCCGTTCTTGCCCGGCCATTTTCCATGGTGAAGCTGCCGCTGGCTTCATCAAACGAAAAACCGGAATCAAAAACATCCCGGAAGTCC
>DAOWGA010000174.1 GCA_030637665.1 Lysobacterales bacterium
ACCAAAGCCTATGTCACGCGTGTAGGCGGCGGCCCGTTCCCCACCGAGTTATTTGATGAGACAGGCGAGCGCCTGGCCAGGCGCGGTGATGAATTCGGCGCAACAACGGGCCGGCCACGCCGCTGTGGCTGGCTGGATGCAGTGGCCTTGCGCCGGATGGTCAAGCTGAACGGCGTGACCGGCTTCTGCGTGACCAAGCTCGACGTGATGGATGGTCTCGAGGAAATAAAAATCTGCACATCCTACAGGCTGCATGGTGAGCTGCTGGACGCTCCGCCTCTGGATGCCTCGAACTGGTCGCAACTGGAGCCGGTATATGAGAGTTTCCCGGGCTGGCAGGAATCCTCGAGGGGTGCGACCAGCCTGGAGCAGTTGCCGGCCAACGCCCGCAGTTACCTGAAGGCGATGGAAGATCTGTGCGGCGCACCGGTGCACATCGTGTCGACTGGCCCGGATCGTAGCGAAAACATCATTCGCAAATACCCGTTCGACCTGTAGTTGGAAAGCTTTAACTTTCTTGATCTTGGTCAAGTGACATTGTGTATTTTTTAATAATATATAATACTAAATTAGAATATACTAATAAAAAAGATCGATTGAATATCTTGTTTTAGGTGTGGACATGAAAAATTCGAACAAAAACTGGCTGATTGGCCTGTTTGTGATAGTGATCCTGATTGCTTTTCCGGTCTGGTTTTTTACCCGGGCGGAAGTCAATGCGGACCAGATCCAGATCGATACACCCTGGGAAAGCATGCCCCGGCGACCGGCTCACGTGGATCACAAGGACCTGTTCGAAAACAACATCTTCAACAGCGGCCCCGAAGTGACGGCGGCCTGCCTGGCCTGTCATGAGAGTGCGGGTGAGCAGATGCTTCATACTGCCCACTGGCGCTGGCAATCCGAACCGGTAATGGTTGAAGGCAGGGACGAACCGGTTTCCGTCGGTAAGAAAAACTCGATCAACAACTTTTGTATCGGCATCCAGGGCAACTGGGCGGCCTGCACAGCCTGTCATGCGGGCTATGGCTGGGAGGACGAGGACTTTGATTTCGAAGACCAGGAAAAAATTGACTGCCTGGTCTGCCACGATAACAGCGGTACCTATCAAAAAGGCCAGAAGGGCCTTCCCCTTGAGGGCGTGGACTTGATGGAGGCGGCAAAAAGTGTCGCCGTACCCACCCGCGAAAACTGCGGAGGCTGTCATTTCAGGGGGGGTGGCGGCAATGCCGTCAAGCATGGCGATTTGGATGAGAGTCTCTATCACCCGAATGATGAGCTTGATGTTCACATGGGGCGTTACGACTTCATGTGTGTCGATTGCCACCAGACCGAAGACCACGTGATCGGCGGGCGTTCCATCTCTGTCAGTGTGGATAATGCAAACCAGATTGCCTGCGTGGACTGCCACAAGCCAAAATTGCACGTGGATGCGCGCATCAATGCGCACACGGATACGCTGGCCTGCCAGACCTGCCACATCCCCGCAGTAGCCGTCAAGCAAGCCACCAAGACACACTGGGACTGGGCATCGGCGGGCGATGACGAGCGGGAAGAAAATGTCCATGAGTACTTGAAGATCAAGGGCAGTTTCATCTACCGGCAACGCCTCCAGCCGGAATATTACTGGTTCAACGGTGTTGCGGGCAGATACCTGCTGGGCGACTCCCTGGCTGAAAATGGAACGACAGCTCTCAATATGCCTGACGGCGATATTCGGGATCCACGGGCGAGGATATGGCCTTTCAAGGTGCATCGCGCGACGCAGCCTTATGACACCGGATTCAACTACCTGCTGCAACCTGTAACTTCGGGTGAAGGTGGTTACTGGAAGGAATTCGATTGGGACCAGGCGCTGCGACTGGGTTCAGAAATTACAGGTATCCCCTACAGCGGTGAGTACGGCTTTGCCGACACAGAAATGTACTGGCCACAGACGCACATGGTGGCGCCAAAAACAGAGGCGCTGCAGTGCCAGTCCTGCCACGCAGAAGGTGGCCGGATGGACTGGGAGGCACTTGGATATCCGGGTGACCCCATCAAGTGGGGCAGCAGGGACCGGGTCCGCGGTGATGAAGCCGGTCTCGTGCGGGCGGGGGAGAAGTGATGAACTCGCCAGGAATCCTGAAAATGAAGTCTGTGGTGAACACGGTACTGATGCTCCTTCTCGTATTTCTCGTAGCAGGCGGCAATGCGCTGGCCAATGAATTCCATCCCGCTTTTCCATTACTGGACAAGGCCGGGCGTGCCGTAATTGAAAGCGGTGAGCCCCTGTCGACAATGACGACCTGCGGGGGCTGCCACAATACCTCGTTCATCGCCTCCTCCAGCGACCATGCCGATGCCGGCGCCCAGCAATTGGGAAGCGAAGGCTCCCGCCACGAATGGCAGGCAGGCCCCGGCTATTTCGGCGACTGGGATCCGCTGCGTTATGACAGTGCGCTGACAGAAGAGGGCAGGATTGATATCGAGGCATGGCTGAAGCAATCCGGCGCCCGCCATGTTGGCGGCGGCC
>DAOWGA010000328.1 GCA_030637665.1 Lysobacterales bacterium
CTTTGATCAGGTGCTGTTTTAGCCTTTCCACCGGATCACCCAGGGGAAACGCCTCCCACTCGTTTTTTGGGCGGTAGCGGGAAGGGTCGTCGCTGGTCGAATGCGCTCCTCCACGGTAGGTGACCAGTTCGATCAGGGTCGGGCCCCCACCGCTGCGGGCGCGATCGACCGCCCATCGGGTGACAGAATACACCGCAAGCAAATCGTTTCCGTCCACGCGGATACCCGGAATCCCAAGTCCCAGCCCACGTGCCGCAAATGGCCGGCGTTGGCCTCCGGCGATGCCCTGGAAGGTGGAGATGGCCCACTGGTTGTTGACCACATTCAGAATTACCGGGGCTTGGTAGACGGCGGCGAAAGTGAGGGCGTAGTGAAAATCCGCCTCTGCGGTGCTGCCGTCGCCCACCCAGGACGCGGCAATGTGGTCTTCTCCCTTGATGGCTGAACCCATTGCCCAGCCAACTGCTTGCGGGTACTGGGTGGCCAGGTTGCCGGAAATGGTGAACATGTTGTTTTTCTTGTTCTGGTAGAAGATCGGCATCTGCCGGCCTTTGCACATATCGCGGCTGTTCGACAGGCACTGGCACATCATGTTGACCAGGCCGGTATCGCGCATGATGTAGAGACCCTGGTTGCGATATGCGGGGAACATCATGTCTTCGGGCTCGAACGCCAGTCCCTGGCCTATCGATACGGCTTCTTCCCCCAGAGCCTGCATGTAGAAAGTAATTTTTCCCTGCCGCTGCATGCGCTGCATGCGGTCGTCGTAAGTGCGGGTTAACACCATCAGGCGCAGCGCTTCGAGCAACGTTTCCTTGTCCAGGTCCGGATTCCATGGGCCCTGGGCCACGTGGTCATCATCCAGCACCCGGACTAGTTCCAGCGCCAGGTATTCAATTTTTGACGCCTTCTCATCTATCGGCGGCTTGTCGACGGAGCCCGCTTCTGACAAGTTCAGGTAGCTGAAGTCAGGCGTTTCACCAGGGCGGGCGGTGGGTTGGGGGATGTGGAGTTTTGGATTCTTGGTCATCTTTTCAGAATAGCTCAATTTAAGGAAGTTCACTCCAATGTTGTCTTGTCGGAGATCAAGTACACGACACAATTGTCGAATTAATATAGATTGATCTGAAAACTTACCGGAGTAATTGCCATGAGTGACTACAGCTACCCCTACAAGGATGCTGATTTTATCATCAATGAACTGATCGACTTCGACAAATTGTGCGAGGAGGCCGGTCTGGATGAAGTCAACGGTGAGTTGCTGACAGCAATCCTCGAAGAGGCTGGAAAACTTGGCTCTGAAGTCATTGCGCCGCTGAACCTCTTTAGTGACCAGAATGGGGCCACTCTGGACGAGACCGGCGTACGGGAGACCCCGGGATTCGCCGAAGCATACCGGCAATACGTCGACAATGGCTGGGCGTCACTGCCGTTTGATGAAGAATACGGTGGCCAGGGCATGCCCAAGTTGCTCGGGACCGCCACCGAAGAAATCTGGCAGTCCTCCTGCCTTGGCTTTTCCCTCTGTCCGCTGCTGACTCACGGCGCCGTCGATGCCGTGGAAAAACATGGCTCTGATGAATTGAAGAGCACTTATCTTCCAAACATGATCAGTGGCGAGTGGACTGGCACCATGAACCTGACTGAGCCGCAGGCCGGATCTGACCTGGCCGCCATCAATTCGAAAGCAGTGCCTGACGGGGATCATTATCGGGTGACCGGCCAGAAGATATTCATCACCTGGGGTGATCACCAGATGACGGAGAACGTCATTCACCTGGTATTGGCCCGCCTGCCGGATGCGCCCGCGGGAGTGCGTGGCATCTCGCTGTTCCTGGTGCCGAAGTTCCTGCTGGATGAAAACGGCAACCCTGGTGAGCGCAATGACGTCGATTGCGTCTCGGTGGAACACAAACTTGGAATCCACGGCCGTCCGACCTGCGTGATGGCTTTTGGCGATAAAGGCGGGGCCATCGGCTACCTGGTGGGCGAACCGCACCGGGGCCTGATGGCGATGTTCACGATGATGAACGTCGCGCGCCAGTCGGTTGGTCTGCAAGGGCTTTCCGTTTCTTCGCGCTCCTACCAGCAGGCCCTGGCATGGGCGAAGGAGCGCTTGCAGGGGACCCGGAGTGACGGCACGCGCTACCCGATTATCGAGTTTCCCGATGTGCGCCGCATGTTGATGCTGATGAAATCCGGCACCGAAGCGATGCGCGGCCTGGCCTATATAGCTGCGGCTGAAATTGACCGGAGCAGGCTGGCATCTGATCCGCAGGATGCTGCCAGCCACACAGCTCGGGTTGAGCTGTACACGCCCATCGTCAAGGGCTGGCTTACTGAAATGTCTGAGGA
>DAOWGA010000175.1 GCA_030637665.1 Lysobacterales bacterium
CAGCATCGGGTCACAAAGAATCACTGTCTTGTCCTCGATCGAGGGGCTGGAAAGGTATTCAATTTCGACTTCAAAACTGTCTGCGTTACCGTGGTGCTTGCGGTAGGCAGAGATAAAGGTGTTCTCCGCCTGGTCGAAGTAGTTGAGCAAACCACGATGAAGGGGAAGGCCCGCTCGTAATATCGTAGCCAGTACCGGCTGCGATCTGAGCACCGGCGTCCTGACCACACCGAGGGGCGTCTGTACGTCCCTTTCCCGGTGCTCGAGCACTTTGCTGATTTCATAGGCAAAAATTTCCCCGATACGCTCGAGGTTCCTGCGAAAACGCAGACTGTCCTGTTGAATTTCGACATCGCGGATTTCGGACAGGAACTGCGTAAACAGCGACTGTTGCTGGCCAAGAATGTGGACTTGAGCATTCATGGAGAGAGAGTTTAGCAAAAACTCACGCGTTTCCATTAAATCCAAGATCTCACTACACCGGCCCGAATGAACCCAAATGCCAGAAGCCTTCAGGGTGGCAAGTCCTGACCTTCTCGTCTATGTTTAGGATGGCAGAGCCAAAAAAAGCCAGCCTGGAATGACCAGGCATAAGAATCTCAACCCCAAATGGAGAGCATTCATGAAACGACGTCATTTCCTTCAATCTTCTGTCGCAGCGGCCGTAGCCGCATCACTTCCAACCGGCCAGGCATTGGCGGCGGCGCTGGAATCCCTGTCCAAAGTCAGCGCTGACACCCTGGCCGTAAGCGGGAGCGGCGCCCAGATTGTTCTTGAGCAAGCTGCCGTAAAGGAACTCAGTGACAGTCTGCAGGGCCGGCTGCTGTTGCCCGGGCAGGAAGGCTATGACGTGGCCCGCCGCGTACTGAACCCGACGATTGACAAACACCCCGCCCTGATCGTCCAGCCCAGCGGGGCTGCCGACATCATGAGTGCGGTCACTTTTGCCCGCGAACGTGAACTGCTGGTTGCCGTGAAATGCGGCGGCCACAGCTTTTCCGGCAAGTCAACCTGTGAAAGCGGCATGCAAATTGACCTGTCGAACTTCCGCAGCGCCCGTGTCGATCCTTTTTCCCGCACTGCTCATATAGCAGGTGGCAGCTTGCTGGGTGAACTCGATCACGAGGCCATGGCATTCGGCCTGGTCACCACGGCTGGCACCGTCTCCCACACGGGCGTGGGCGGACTCACCCTGGGTGGTGGCTTCGGCCGGCTGGCACGCCGTTTCGGCCTGGCGCTGGACAACGTCAAGGCGGTGGAACTCGTTGCCGCGGACGGCAAGCTGTGGCGTGCCAGCGCTGACCAAAACCCGGATCTTTATTGGGGCGTGCGTGGAGGTGGCGGCAACTTCGGCGTGGTCACCTCGTTTGAGTTTCAGCTTCACCCGATGCAACGCCAGGTTATTGGCGGCGATGTGGTGTTTCCATTGAGCCAATTGCGGGACGTTTTAAGTTTCTATGCTGACTACGCCGCGAGCGCCCCGGACGACCTGTACCTGGATCTTGTCATGACTTCCGAACACGGCAGCAGCGAGGGCATGGTAGTCATTCACGGCTGTTATTCAGGCCCGGAAGACCAGGCTGAAAAAGTACTCGGCCCAATACGCAAGGCCGGGACGCCGGTACACGACGGACTCCAGGCCATCGACTACGTCGCCATACAGAGATCCTGGGACGACACAGACCCCAGGACCACAGGCTCATACCTGAAGTCCGGATTCATTAACGAATTTCCCGGCAAGCTGATTGATACCATCGTTGACCGCTACAAGGCCATTCCCGAGCGCGGCACTGCCATGTTCTTCCAGCACTCTGGTGGCGCAATCGGACGGGTTCCGGTGAACGCCACCGCTTTTGCCCATCGCAATTCGATGGCCAACATGTTTGCAACCGTGGAATGGCCGCTGACAGATTCTGCCGATGAGCATAAGGCGTTTATCAAGGAATACTGGAAAGATTTCGCACCCTTCACGGACGGCTGGTATACCAATGAAGTCGCAGATGACTCAGCCAGCCGGATCAATAAGAATTACCAGGGCAATTTTGAACGCCTGCTACAGGTCAAGAACAAGTACGACCCCACCAACCTGTTCCGGCTGAACGCGAATGTGAAACCCACCGTGTGACCTGAATAAAAATGACCGGATGGGCATTCTCTGGAAACGGGACAACTGAGAGATGATGAATACCTTGAAACTATTACCCCTAATCATCAGCTTTCTGCTGCTGTCCGCCCATTTCTACCGTTCAGGGCTGGTCATTGCTTCAGGCTTCTGTATTGCCATGCCGTTGTTGTTATTGGTCAGAGATAGCTGGGTGCCGCGCCTGTTACAGGTCTTGCTGCTGCTGGGTGCTTTGGAATGGTTGCGCACGCTGTACATGTTCGCTCAAATGCGTATCGCATTCGAACAGCCCTGGACACGGCTGGCCATCATCCTGGGTGCAGTGGCCCTTTTCACTGCTCTTTCCGGCCTGGTTTTTCGCACTAAAACCCTGCGCAAGCGATATGCAGGCTAAGGGCATCATTTGAACAGTAGCAGGCATCTCGTGTGCCACTCATTCTTACACAAGCCGGTCCGGGGTAAGGGGTCTGTTTCCAGGACCCTTTGAAACACGACGTTTCAAGAGGAGGCCACAGGGATGTGTTTATGCCGTGTCCTGGAAACAGACCCCTTGCTTCGGAGCGGCGCGTCTGTCAGCAGCACAAGCCAGTCGGACGAATATATAATGGCTGGCCAGGATTCAAATCGGGCAGAGGTTCATCGGACAGGAGTTTGGCGATTATGAAGATCAAGTGTTTCATGGCGGCAGTCGCCGTGTGTATCGGGCTGTCTGATGTTTCATTTGCGCAGAATAATGAAGAGGATGGGAGTGTGAACGGAGAATTGGCGGCTCGTTTTGCCCGCCTGGCACTCGATTGCGTGCACCGCGAGTACCCCAACAAGATTGGTCATGTGCTCAATGGCGATGAGGATGCCCGGACACCTTTATCTCTGCATCCTGTTTTCTATGGCTGCTTCGACTGGCACTCCTCGGTGCATGGACACTGGTTGCTGGTGCGGCTTTTACGGACGGTACCCGCAGACCAGTTTCCCACCGGGCTTCGTGACCAGGTCATTGCAGCACTTGAGCAAAGTTTCAGTGTGAAAGGTGTTGCCGAGGAGGTCGTTTATTTCCAGGCGGAGAACCGTAAATCCTATGAAAGACCCTATGGTGTTGCCTGGTTTTTACAACTCACCGCGGAATTGCGGGAGTGGCGGGATCCACTGGGCGACGCCTGGCTTGTTACTCTGAAACCGCTGGAAGAGGTGATCGTCAGCCAGATCAAGTCGTGGCTTCCGAATCTCGCCTACCCGATCCGGCTTGGAACACATAACCAGAGCATGTTTGCCTTCGGGCTGATTTTGGATTGGGCGAAAATTGCCGGCGACACGGAAATGGCTGCCTTGATCCGTGAGCGCACGCTAGCCTTCCACCTGCAAGACAGGAATTGCCCACTCAATTACGAACCATCCGGCGAGGATTTTCTGTCGCCTTGCCTGATGGAGGCCGACCTGATGCGGCGAATCCTGGATCGTGATCAATTCGCGCAGTGGTTTGGTGAATTTCTGCCGGGAATTCCGCGAGATGGCCGGGGCGATTGGCTGGCGACGGGTATTGTGAATGACCCGACCGATGGCAAGCTGGTGCACCTCGATGGCGTGAACCTGTCACGCGCCTGGAACCTGGAGAACATTGCGGCGGCTCTGCCCGAAGATGATCCAAGGACGGCATCCCTGCTGGCCGCCAGCAGACTTCATGCTGAAGTGGGAATCGCCAACGTATCCGGTGAGAATTATGAAGGCAGCCACTGGCTGGCCAGCTTTGCTACTTACCTGGTCACAAAACGAGGAGTCAGACAGGAGAAATTACCTCCTTCTGATCAGCCATGAACAGAGAAAAAGATTGCAAAAACATGGCATCAAATCACAGGTCGGGAATTAAATGCGTATTGATCACATAAATATCGCTGCACCTGCGGAACTTCTTGAACAAGTGAAGGACTTTTACTGCGCAGTATTTGATTTTACTGAAGGGTTCAGGCCGGATTTCTCACAGAGTAAGGGGTACTGGTTGTACGCGGAAGACAGGCCTCTGATCCATCTTTCAGTGAAAGATGTTTACTACGGTGATGACATACGTAGTCATATCGATCATATTGCGTTTCGCATGACCGGACTGAGATCTGTGGCAGACAGGCTAGAGGCAATTGGTATTGATTTCCGTGCCGACTATGTGCCCGAAATTAGCATGACACAACTCTTCTTCAGGGATCCGGCGGGGAACGGTCTGGAAGCCAATTTCGTTAAAGAGGTTTTGTAATGGCGGTCGGCGAAAAAAGAACGCTGTTATTGTAAGAGCGAGCCTTGCTCTTAAACGAAAAAGAAGGATCCCGTAATTTAAAAGAAAATTTATGATTGATCTCTCACTGTGACGGCTCACAGCCTTGTTGGTTTTACTGACAGGAATCGCCGCCTGCACCACGATCGGTGACGGACACATGCGTGTCAGTGGCGGGCGCTGGTTTTAGTGGCTCGATCAGTTCTGGCTTTTTTATCCTGTAGAGGCACACCGGAATCTACCGCAACAGCCAGGAATATTCTTTCAACTCCGAAATTCCGGCCTCTTTGGCTTTGGGTAATGATTCCAGCACTTCGGTGCAGTCCAGGCAGGAAAGCCTGCCTGGCCACAATCTCTGCAGTTCCTTCACCGGGACGCTGAACGGTGGGCCCTGCATCAAATCCTGCGGGTATTCGAGCGTAATCAGCATGCCTGCCGGCCGGTCGCACAGTAATTTGCGGCAAGCGGCCACATAGTCTTCACGTATTTCCTCCGGCAGGGCTACCAGAGCTGCGCGGTCATACAGGCTGTCGAATTTGTTATTGTCATTTGTTTCTGCAAAGCCGAAAAAATCATCGATTATGATGCGGATATTTTTTTCGAGCAGACGATAAACTTTACGGTCGTCATCATTAGCGACTGAAAAAGCAAGTTCGTTTTCTGCGCAAAATTCCTCTGCCGCCTGTTCGGCCAGCTCAACACCAGTGACTTCGAGCCCCTGTTGTTCCAGCCACAGCATGTCCAGGGACTTGCCACACAACGGGACCAGGACAGATGAGCCGACAGGAAGTGCCGGCCAGAATCTTTCCAGAGATTCCTGGACTATAGCCTGGTGGAATCCCGATCTGCCCTCGCGCCACAGGTCAACCCAGAAAGATGTTTCCATTTGTTGCTCTCCGTTCACGAAATGTTTGTACTCATCGTACCAAGCCAGATGTTGAATTTCCTGCAAGCCTGACTGGGTAAATCCTTTTCCTTCGTTGCCCGGCTTCGGTTAGGATGATTTCTTCGCTATGACGAGCACACGGGTATGCCCACTCTGCTATGAACTGGTTTGTTTACATCATTCGCTCCGATGATGACTCCCTCTACACCGGGGTCACCACTGATGTCGCGCGCCGCTTCGACGAGCATGCTGATGGCCCGCGTGGAGCCAGGTACTTCAACGGGCGTAAACCGGTGGAGATCGTGTATATCGAGCAGGGACACAGCCGCAGCAGCGCCCTGCAACGGGAAGCTGAGATCAAGAAGATGAGCCGGCAGGAAAAGATCGAGATGCTCAAATCCAGGTCATGTGCCTGATCCTGTTTGCCTGGCAGGCCCACCCGCGCTACCCCCTGGTGGTGGCCGCGAACCGCGATGAATTTCACCAGCGCCCCACGGCCGCCGCCGGTTTCTGGGAGGAGTGGCCGGATTTGCTGGCAGGCCGTGATCTCCAGGCGGGAGGGACCTGGCTGGGCGTAACGAAATCAGGCCGCTTCGCGGCGATTACCAACTTTCGTGAACCCCAGGCCGGGGAATTACCGCTGGAGCACTCCCGTGGCCACCTGGTCACGGATTTCCTGGTCGATGAGTCACCACCGCTGCGGCACGCAGAGCAACTGGCGGAGCGAGGGTCCGCCTACAGCGGTTTCAATCTGCTGCTCGGCAGTGGGGATAGCCTGGCCTATGTTTCGAATCGGAGTGATCGGCCAGCTGTCGTCAGCGCGGGGAGCCATGGATTGAGTAATCACCTGCTGGACACCGACTGGCCAAAAGTGCACGCGGGGCGGGCTCAACTTGAGTCATTACTGGAGCACGAACAGGTAGAATCCGAGGCATTGTTCGAGCTGCTTGGCGATCGTTCAGTGGCGCCGGGAAACATACCGGAGGGTACCGAGGACAGCCTGGTGCCGGAGCTTGTGGTAAGGCAAAATTTTATCGTCTCACCTGCCTACGGTACGCGCTCTTCCACCGTGTTGCTGGCAGACAGGGATGGAAATGTGGAGTTTGTTGAGCGGCAGTTTGACCCGGCCGGGATGACAACGGGAACAAGCAGATTTGAATTCAAAATCACCAAGAGAAAATTCTGATGAGTACTAATAAAATGGTCATACTTGAAGGCGGATGCACTTGCGGCAGCGTGCGCTACCTGATGAAAGCCAGGCCATTATTTGTACACTGTTGCCATTGCCGCTGGTGCCAAAGGGAGACAGGATCGGCATTTGCACTCAATG
>DAOWGA010000064.1 GCA_030637665.1 Lysobacterales bacterium
AACGAGCAGTGCCGGCAGGATTACGCTGGAATAACGCAGGATTTCAATGCGGCTGGTGTCGTCAAGTCCTTCGAGCCAGCCTCTGTTGACCTCTATCTTATCGGTCGCGGAGTTGCCGACGATGAGCCGTACCTGGCCGATACCGCTGCCGGCAATGACCTTGATGGTGGCGCCACGCAGGACATCCTCATCCTGGTTGGCAATGAAGAGCGGCAGACCACCGGCGACCTGCAGGAAGCGGCTGTTCACTTCTACTTCTTCGAAAACGAAGAGGTCTTCGATCACATCGCCGTTGTTGATGGCGCCGCCCAGTACAGCAACACCATGGGTAATGAAACCGGGAACAACACCCTCGAAGTCGTTGGCGATCAGCTTGTTATCACCATCCGGGATTACAAGATCGTCAACGCCCGCAACAGGCGCATCGAACTCGATGGAGACTGGGTTCTCCGACGGCTGATGGTGATCGCGGACCTGGAAAACCCCGGCAAATGGCGCCCCGATGCCACGGTTGAGGCAACGATCGTAGTTGACAGGCGCCCGCATGCCGTTGTTGTTCCGGCCAGGTCGGTGGTGTCGCGTCCGGCTGGGGACGTGGTTTACCTGCTCGAATCCGGTCACGCCCGGCAGCAGCTTGTCGTGACGGGCGAAAAAGGAGACGGTTGGGTTGAAATCAGGACAGGCCTGCGGGCAGGGGATGTGGTCGTGAAAGAGGGCGCACACTACCTGAGCGATGGCGCGCCGGTGAGCGAGCAGGAAACGGAACAGTGAACGAGTCATTGCCCGCCAACAGCAGCGTGAACAAGCGCGAGGGGGGAGTGAGCCTGCCGGAAATGGCAATACACCGCCATGTTCTGGCCTACATGCTTTCCGGTGTCTTGCTGCTGTTCGGGATCATCAGTTTTGACCGCATCGGTGTTGATCGTCACCCGGACATCGATTTTCCGATGGTATCAGTCAGGACCATTTTGCCGGGCGCGAGTCCGGAAATCATCGATTCCAGCATCGCCAACATTATCGAGTCCTCGGTCAACAGCGTTCCTGGTATCGATCACATTCAGTCTACTTCCGCCCCGGGTGTATCGGTCATCGTGGTGCGCTTCGGCCTGGAAAAGGAAGTCGATGTGGCCTTCAACGAGGTTCAGTCCAAGGTGAACCAAGTGTTGCCCGAATTGCCGGAGAAGGCGGATCCCCCGGTTGTCGCTAAAGTGGAGTTTGGCGCCATGCCGGTTCTATGGCTCGCGCTGACCGGTGACCGAACTCTGCAGCAACTGAACCAATATGCGAGAAATGTCATTAAGAAACGGCTGGAAACCGTTAATGGTGTTGGTGAAGTCAGAATTGGAGGTGAGCGAAAGAGAACCATTCGCGTCAATCTTGATCCCAATCGCATGGCCGCTTTCGGTATTGCAGCCAATGATGTCCTGGGTGCTTTTGCTACCGAGCATGTGCGCATGCAGGGCGGCTTCCTGGTGAGTGGAGATCAGGAGAAGCTGGTCAAACTGGACATCGAATACCATGACCCGGAAGAACTGGAGTCCCTGATCGTCGCCTATCCTGAAGGCGCCCCGATCAGGCTGCGGGACATCGCCACGGTGGAAGACGGCCTGGCGGACGAACGCCAGTTTGCCAGCTTCAATGGCAAGCCAACCGTGGCTCTGGGCATCGTCAAGGTACAAAAATCCAATTCGGTGGCGATCGTGGATGAGGTCAAGAGGCGGCTCGAGGATGAGATTCTGCCCGAACTGCCACCCGGGATGAATATCGAAATTGCCCACAACGATGCGGAACTGATCGAGGATATCGTGGATGCGCTGGAGGAGCACATTCTGCTCGGAACCTTGCTGACGGCGCTGGTGGTCTGGCTATTCCTCAAGAGTGTTTCTGCGACGCTGATCATTGCCGCAGCCATACCCGTTTCTCTGCTGGGCGCCGTTGCCGTGATGTATTTTTTTGGCTACACCTTCAACACCATGACCTTGCTGGGCTTGCTGTTGTTGATCGGTGTCGTGGTCGATGACGCTATCGTGGTGCTGGAAAACATATTCCGCCAACGCGAGCGCGGCAACGAGGAACCGGTCAGCGCAGCGCTTGAAGGCAGCCGGCAGGTGGTGTTTCCGGTGCTGGCGGCGACCTTGACACTGGTTGCGATTTTCGCACCCGTTATTTTCATGCAGGGCATCATCGGCAGTTTTTTCCGGTCGTTTGCGGTGGTGGTAACAGTGGGTGTAGTGGTCTCACTGTTCGTGTCACTGACCCTGACGCCGGCGTTATGTTCCCGGCATCTGAGACATTCACGACAGCATGGGAAGCTGTATCGGCTTATCGAGGCGCCATTCCTTTTGCTTGACCGGAGTTACAAAAAACTCATTGATATCAGTCTCACCTATCGCTGGCTGGTTGTCCTGGTGGCCCTGGTTGCGGTGCTCTCCAGCGGGTTTTTCTTTGCCCGGATCGATAAGGGATTCATGCCGGAAGAAGACGATGGAAGGTTTGTGATCGCCCTCAAGACTCCCCTGGGCTCGAGCATCGGCTATACCGTGTCGAAGTTGCAGGAAGTGGAAGCCGCCTTTGCAGAATATCCCGCAATCATCGGCTCGTTTGCGACCATTGGTGAGGACCAGGCGGGGCAGGTGAGCCGTGCGAATATGATCGTAAAAATGGCCCGCTGGGAAGATCGTGACATTTCCCAGCTTCAACTCATGAACAAGTTGCGCCGCCGTTTAGCCCTTATCCCTGGCCTGGAGATCTTTGTTACCCGAATGCCGATGGTCGGTGGCAACCGGGGCGATACCTTACAATTCGTGCTGGTGGGCCCGGAACTTGAAAAGGTGGCGGAGCTGGCTTACGACGTCAAGGCTGAACTGGACAAAGTTCCTGGTATGGGGGTGCTGGACCTGGATCTGCAACTGGATCTGCCTCAGCTTGAAATGAATATTTCCCGTGAACGCGTTCGCAGCCTGGGGATAACATCCCGGGATGTTGCCCTGGCGGTCAATGTGCTGTCAGGTGGTTTCGATGTCGCCCGCTACAATGACGAACCGGGTGATGGCGAACGCTACGATGTCCGCCTGAAAGCGGGCGAAGGCAGTATCCGGCAGGCGCCGGACCTGAGCCGCATTTACCTGCGGGCAGCCGGTGGCGAACTGGTGCGGCTGGATAACCTGGCAACGCTTGAGCAAAGCCTGGGCCCAGCCGTGGTTTCCCGCTACGATTTGCAGTATGCAGCCACATTTTTCGGTAATCCGACCCTGGCTGATGCGGCAGCGATCAGCCGCGTGCATGAAACTGTGCGCGGACTGTTGCCTGTGGGTTATAAAGTGAAGATGACCGGGCGTGCCGAAGAATTTGGTAAGACGGTGAACTACATGTTGTTTGCCTTTGTCACTTCCCTGATCCTGGTTTACATGGTGCTGGCAAGCCAGTTCAATTGCTTTATCCAGCCGCTGGTGATCATGGTGGCCCAGCCACTGGCCATTATTGGCGGGGTCGCTGCTTTGTGGCTGACCGGGCATTCACTCAACATCTACTCGATGATCGGACTGGTGCTCCTGGTCGGCCTGGTAGCCAAGAATTCCATTCTGCTGGTCGATCTGACCAATCAGTTGCGTGACGAGGGTGTGGCTATCGACCAGGCCCTGAGGGAAGCCTGCCCCAGGCGCTTGCGCCCGGTGCTGATGACCTCTTTCACAATCATCCTGGCCCTGTTGCCCGCTGCGCTGGGACTGGGCGCCGGATCGGATACCAATGGCCCGCTGGCCGTGGCCGTCATCGGGGGACTGATCAGTTCGACGCTGCTGACCCTGGTCGTGGTGCCTTCTGTTTACTCCCTGGTTGAGCACAGGAAAGGCAGGCAGTGATTTCACGCCGGCGTTGATTGCCACGAGCTTAATCTCCATACTTTGGACTTTGTAGAGTGGATGGGAGGACTTTGATGGCCGGTCTGTATTTCGAAGAATTTCAGCCGGGTCAGGTGTTTGATCACGCGCTCAAGCGCACGGTTACCGAGGCGGATAACGTCTTTTTTTCAGCGCTGACCCATAATCCGGCGGCCCTGCACCTGGATGAAGAGTACTGCAGGAATGAAACCGAATTCGGACAGCGCCTGGTCAACAGCTGCTTCACTCTGGGCTTGATGGTGGGAATATCCGTCGGCGACACCACGCAGGGAACCACGGTAGCGAATCTGGGTTGGGATGAGGTTCGTTTTCCAAAGCCCCTGTTTCACGGTGACACGGTGCGGGTGCAGTCCGAGGTTCTCGAGCTGCGTGAAAGCCGCTCGCGCCCGAACAACGGCATCGTCATTTTCGAGCATCGTGCTTATAACCAGAACAACGACCTGGTAGCGACTTGCAAACGGTCTGCGCTGATGCTGAAGAAGCCGGAGGCATAATGTTTCGTTCAATGCTGTTTGTGCCGGGAGATAGTGAAAAAAAACTGGCCAAATCCGAAGGCGTTCCCGCTGATGCCCTGATCCTGGATCTGGAAGACTCTGTCGCTGCGGAAAACAAGGCGGTGGCGCGAGGGCTGGTGTGTGAATTCCTGGCTGCTCATGCTGGCGAACGGCGCCAGCAAATCTGGGTTCGAATCAATCCCATCGATCACACCGAAGCCGGCGCCGATCTGGGTGCGGTGATCCGGGGCAGGCCGGATGGGATAGTCCAGCCCAAGACACGATCCCCGGATGATGTGATATTGCTGGGGCAACGGATCGGGACTTACGAGATGGAGCATGAAATTCCGATCGGCTCTACCCGGATCCTGCCTGTGGCAACAGAAACACCTGCAGCGATTTTTTCCCTGGGTGACTACGTTCGCTGTGACAAGCGCCTGGCCGGTCTGACCTGGGGTGCGGAGGATTTGAGTACGGAAGTAGGCGCACTGGCCAACAAGGATGCCGATGGCAACTGGACGCAGCCTTATCAGTTGGTACGCAGCTTATGCCTGTTTGCCGCGCACGCAGCAGGGGTCGAGGCTATTGATACGCTCTATGCGAATTTCCGCGACCCTGAAGGGCTGCGCGCTTCCTGTAACGAGGCCAGGCGTGACGGTTTCAGTGGGAAGTTGGCCATCCATCCCGACCAGATCGATGTGATCAACACAGCCTTCACCCCGGATGCTGATGAAATTGCCCGAGCACGCCGAATCGTGGACTTGTTCGATGCCAATCCAGGCGCCGGCACGCTGGCACTGGACGGAGCGATGCTCGATATTCCGCACCTCAAGCAGGCCCGCAGAATACTAGCCCGCAAATAGCACCAGTATGCCGGCCCTGGCTTGTCCATGCACGTCTGGACTTGTGCTTCCTTCAAGCCATAGCTATTGCTATGGCTCTCAGTCCAGCACGGTGCCCAGTCGCACCTGTCCTGCGCCAGCATCCGGCATACTGGTGCTATTTACGGGCTGCCATGGCGGTAGCGGCCGACTAGTCCCCCTTCAGCCGAATTTTGCCTTGGCTTCCGCGCGGCGTTTGTGCAGCAGGGGCTCGGTATAACCACTGGGCTGTTTACAGCCCAGGAACACCAGGTCACAGGCCGCCTGGAACGCCAGGCTGTGGTCAAAGTCCGGCGCCATGTTGCGGTACAGCGGGTCGCCGGCATTCTGCCCATCGACAATTCTTGCCATGCGCTGCATGGTTTCCCTGACCTGGCCCTCTGTACAAATATCGTGGCGCAGCCAGTTCGCAATGTGCTGGCTGGAAATACGCAGCGTGGCACGGTCTTCCATCAGGCCGACATGGTTGATGTCAGGCACCTTGGAGCAACCCACGCCGTGCTCGATCCAACGCACCACGTAACCGAGAATACCCTGGGCGTTGTTGTCCAGTTCAGCCTGGATCACTTCGGGAGCCAATTCCATGTCGCCGAGTAGAGGCGGCGTCAGGATGTCGTCCAGGCTGGCCTTTTTGCGGTCAAGCAGTTCCTGTTGCCGGTCACTGACGCTGTAGCGGAAGTAGTGGGTCGCATGAAGCGTGGCCGCGGTGGGGGAGGGCACCCAGGCGCAATTGGCGCCGGCCTGCAGGTGGGCCATCTTGGTTTCCACCATTTTTTTCATTTCATCGGGCATGGCCCACATACCCTTTCCAATTTGCGCCTTGCCGCGCAGGCCGCATTGCAGGCCCGTATCCACGTTCCAGTCTTCGTAGGCCAGGATCCAGGGCTGCTCTTTGATGGCTTCCTTGGGCAGCATGGGGCCGGCTTCCATACTGGTGTTGATTTCATCGCCGGTGCGGTCGAGGAAACCCGTGTTGATAAACACGACCCGTTCGCTGACGGCGCGAATGCATTCCTTCAGGTTGACCGTGGTGCGGCGCTCTTCATCCATGATGCCGACTTTGAGGGTATTGCGCTCCAGGCCGAGGCAATCCTCTACCCGGCCGAATAACTCATTGGTAAAGGCGACTTCCTCGGGGCCGTGCATCTTGGGTTTGACGATGTAGATGCTGCCGCTGCGGCTGTTCCGCAGCTGGCTGTTGCCCCTGATGTCGTGAACCGAGCAAAGCGAGGTGACCATCGCATCGAGAATGCCTTCAGGGATCTCCTGGCCCCTGGAATCAAGCACGGCATTGCTCGTCATCAGATGGCCGACATTGCGCACCAGCAGCAAACTCCGGCCCGGTAATGTGAAGCCTTCGCCGTTGGGGGCGAGGTAAGTGCGGTCCGGGTTGAGTTCGCGAATCAGAGTCTTGCCGCCTTTGTCAAAGCTTGCAGTCAGGTCACCCTGGATCAGCCCCAGCCAGTTTCGGTAAACATTGACCTTGTCTTGCGCGTCTACAGCGGCAACCGAGTCCTCGCAGTCCTGGATCGTGGTGATTGCTGATTCGAGGATCACGTCTTTCAGGCCTGAGGCCGACATCTTGCCAATAGGATGGTTAGAATTTAGTTGAAGTTCAGCATGTAATCCATTGTTCTTTAATAAAATAATTTGTGTATTATTCCTGAACTTATAACCGGCAAACTGATCCGGTCGCGCCAGTTTCGTGCTTGACCCATCCTTCAGCTTTATCTGCAGGCGGCCTGGATTGGCAGAGTCATCTACCACATACTCGCGCACCGACAGGTGATTGCCATTGGCCAGGGGAAATACGTCATCGAGGAACCCGGCCGCTCTTTCAATGACCTGCTCCCCGCGCACGGGATTGAAGCTTGTGCCTTTTTCACGTCCCTTATCCTCCGGGATCAGATCGGTGCCGTAGAAAGCGTCATACAAGCTGCCCCAACGGGCATTGGCTGCGTTCAGGGCGAAGCGTGCATTGCTGACCGGCACCACCAGTTGCGGGCCGGCAACGCGGGCAATTTCCGAATCGACATTGGCCGTTGTGATTTCAAAGTCTTCCCCTTCGGGCAGCAGGTAGCCAATTTCGGACAGGAACTGCTTGTATGCTGGTAAGTCAAGACTGCCGGGATTACTGTGGTGCCACTCATCAATTTGTTGCTTGATCTCATCCCGTTTTGCCAGCAAGGCCTGGTTCTTCGGGCCCAGGTCAGTGACGATGTCAGCGAGGCACCGCCAAAAATTATCCGGATCGATTCCCGTTCCGGGAATAATTTCCTCATTGATCAACTTGTACAGCACAGCGGCGATGGATAAGCCGGCTGCCTCGATTCTTGAATTCATCTGTCCGAACCTGATATTTGCTTGTTTATTGCGTTTTTGACTGAAAAAACAAAACGTCGTGATTACACCCTATCTGGTGTGAATGCAGCCATTTCTCAACAGCTGCAGATCTGGAATTCTATACCGCCTGGTCGTCATCGGCTATGCATCTAAAGTAGAAATATAGTTTACGTTAACGTAAACGTAAGTTATACTTCCGCAGGTTTCGAAAAAGACTGATTTTATGAGTATCAATTACAGCATCAGCGACCTTGCGGCTGAATTCAATGTGACCACCCGCACCATCCGGTTCTACGAGGAAAAAGGTCTGCTGAATCCGGCCCGCGAAGGCAACAGGCGCATTTACCGCCCGGCCGACCGCACCCGTCTGAGACTGATATTACGTGGCAAACGACTCGGCTTCAGCCTGGATGAGAGCGCCGAGATTGTACTGATGTATGGCTCGCCTGGTAACAATCGAAGACAGCTGGAAAGACTGATCTCCCGGATTCGGGAGAAGCGTATCGGCCTGCAACAGCAGCAGGAGGACCTCACGGTCATGCTGGAGGATTTGCAGGACGCCGAAAAGAAATGCCTCGCCGCGTTTGGGGAACTGGGTCAGAAACGGCCCGCTGAAACTGGAAATTAACAGAGAGATGATTTTATGAGTAGCAACTATCCGACGCTGGATTTTGATTTAGGCGAAGACATTAACATGCTGCGTGAAGCGGTCTATCAGTTCGCCCAGACCGAGATTGCACCGCGCGCTGATCAGATTGACCGGGATAACCTGTTTCCCGCGGACCTGTGGCGCAAGCTC
>DAOWGA010000038.1 GCA_030637665.1 Lysobacterales bacterium
CGGTCTGTGCTGCACGTGCTTCATGACCTTCCATCCCGATAAAACAGAATCCCTTGCACTTGCCGGTGAAAATATCATGAGCCAGGTCAATGGAGCGTACGGTTCCATAGGCTGAGAACATCTCGCTTACGGAAGCCTCGGTGGCTTCGGGTGGCAGGTTGCCCACGAACAGTCTTTTCATACAGGATCCTTGGCGCCGTCACTGAATGATGGTGGGGAAAAGAAAACCCCGCCCGGAGGCGGGGTTTTCAGCTTTCGTGCCTGGTCGTCTATCAGTTACCAACCACGTTCGTGGCCTGCGGGCCCTTGGGTCCGTCTTCCACGTTGAACGTAACTGACTGGCCCTCGGCGAGGACTTTGAAACCTTCAGCCTGAATCGCGGAGAAGTGGACGAATACGTCCTTGCTGCCGTCTTCGGGAGAAATAAAACCGAATCCCTTGGATTCGTTAAACCATTTAACAGTACCTGTAGCCATTTTGATATACCTTTGAAATAAGATTAAAAAATTGATCAATCACGTATCTCAAAATATCAAAGTACCGTGGTAATCGATTTAAATCTGAGAAAACCTAGAAGGTTTGTAACCAATCCGTGGATGCACATTACGCTGCAAATAACAGATATACAAGCTATATCTCTGATATTTGCCTTATTCCTGAGCCATATCAAGCTGTGAACCAGTACTTGTGATTATTGTTGAGGCGTCACCGGCTACATTGCAGGCGCTGTCATGCTGACTGAAAGCCAACTACTCGAATTCAAGATGCAACTGAAAGATCGGTTCAGTGATGTGAGGGAGGAAATCCGCCAGGAACTGCTCAGGTCAGACGATCAGCATTTTATCGACCTTGCTGGCCAGGTTCATGACCTTGAAGAAGAGTCCGTGGCAGACCTGCTGGTCGATCTGAATCTGGCCATGATCGATATGCACATCGAGGAAATCAGGGACATAGACGCCTCCCTGATCCGCATTGCCCAGGGCGGCTACGGCGTGTGTATTGATTGCGGAATTGATATTGCTGTTAAGCGCTTACATGCTTATTTGACGGCGAAACGCTGCACGCCGTGCCAGTCGGTATATGAACGTAACCATGCCGGGCCTGAAGTTCATTCACTGTAATTGGTTCAAATTTCGCAGAAACGATCCAGCAGGGGAAAGTACAGCGCTGTCCTGATGGGCCGGGTTTCGTTGATGGCCACTGCTTCGCGGTACCGCTGCAACTGTTCCCGGTAGCGATCAGCCTCGTTTTTCAAAAAGCCTTCCAGGTCGCCACCGCTGTGGCTGGAAGTCTTGTAGTCGATGATCCAGCGGGTACCGTCTTCGACGAAGCTGCGGTCCAGTACCAGGTTCCTGGACTGGCCGTCGAGCACGGCGGTCAGGGCATATTCGCATTTGCCATTTTCATGGGGTTCAAGAATCCATTTGCCGCGGTCTGAATCGAGGCAGTTTTTGATCGCCAGTGATGTGCGCGAGATGATCGAATCCGCCTTGTCACCCTGGACGCCTTCGCTGAGGAGTTGCCGCCGGCACCAGTCCTCGCGCGCAGCCATTCCACCTCCAGCCGACCAGGTTTCCGGCCCCTGCCCGGCAATCAGTTGCAGCAGGCGATGGACCAGGTTGCCGGTCAGGCGCGCATCCTCTCCAGCCCACCTGAACTCAATGTAATCACGCACGTCCGGTGGATCAGACCGGACCTGCTGCACCGGGCCGGGCGGCGCCGGTAACTTCCAGTCGGCAGCCAGCCTGCGATATTCCTGCGGCAACCGGGGTGTTATTTCACTGATCTCTTCAGCCTGTGCTTCCTCCAGTTCTCCAGCCGCAAAGCAGATCAAAGGAACCTGCTCCGCCTGTATCGCTGGCCACAATTCACCGAGCAAGGTGCCGCCGGTCGCTTCGACGTCACCATTCTTTTTGGGCTTGATGGCAGCAAACAGGTAAAGGTTGCGTATCGCGCGCGTAGCGGCTACGTAGAGCAATCGGCCGTTTTCCAGGCGCTGCCGCCGTTTTTCCACATCGGAAATGAACTGGATCAGGTCACCCTGGTCTTTCTTGCGTTCCTTGTCCGCTGCGTTTCGCATGGGTGACATCACAATCCGATCCTGCCCGGCGAGTTCGAACCAGTGCAGCAGCTTACCCTTATCGGAGCCGGTTCCGCGGTTCAGGCCCGGCAGAATGACGGTATCGAATTGCAGACCCTTGGCGCCGTAGATCGTCATGACCTGCAACTTTCCACTTGCCGTTGCATCGGGTTCCGAGTAGAGGTTTTCCATCCGTTGCTCGAGCGTATCGCGGTCGATAGGAAGGTTTTCATTTTCCAGTGAATCGAGCAGATCAAAATAAGTTGCTGCATCATCCAGTTCACTGGGGTTTTGCACGCAGGCTGGTCCGCCCAGCCGGTTCCAGGTGGACTCAAGCAGCGATCTTACGGATTCACGGCCCCGGCGTTTGGCCGCTTCCAGCAGGACGGGCGCAATTCTGTGCATCCGCTGCCGCTCCGGAGC
>DAOWGA010000116.1 GCA_030637665.1 Lysobacterales bacterium
AAGCTGGGGAATGAAGAAAATCCACAAAGCAACGCCGGCAACGTTGAATAATGTGTGAACCACCGCGGCACGCACCGCCTCCCGCGGTTTTCCAATTGACGCAAGCCCGGCCGTCACACAGGTGCCAATGTTGGCCCCCAGTGCAATGGCAATGGCTGGTTCAAGGCCAATCAGGCCCTGGGAAGCCATCACGATGAGAATGCCGGTCGTGGCTGATGAGGACTGGATGACGGCGGTGAACAATGCACCGACAGCAGCGCCCAACACCGGATTTTGCATGGAAATCATGAATTGGACAAACGGTTCATATGAACGCAACGGATTTAAAGCTGTGCCCATCACGGCCATACCGTAAAACACCAGGCCCAGACCGAGGATGATCATGCCGTACTGACGCCAGTTGTTGCGGGTGGCGGTAAATGCGATGGTGAAACCGATGGCGATGATCGGTAAAGCGAGCTTTGTGACCTTGAAGGCCAGAATTTGCGCGGTGATCGTGGTACCGATGTTTGCCCCGATAATCACAGCCACGCTTTGCGACATGGACATGAGTCCGGCAGAAATAAAGCCCACCAGAATTACGGTAGTTACTGACGAAGACTGGATGATGGCGGTGACAAAGGCGCCCATCCCCACGCCAACGAACCGGTTCCGGGTCAGTTTACCCAGAATGTCTTTCATGTAATCGCCAGCCGCGGATTTGAGCGCCTGGGTCATTACGTCCATGCCGAAAAGAAAAAGGGCCAAACCCCCGAACAGTCCCGCCCACAGTTCGAAACTCGCGACGGGATTATCCATCGGCGTTACCTTGCGTCATGAGTTCATCCTTCAGTCGTTTCTAGTCCTTTTTCCGTTTCTTGTTTTTCTTCTTCTTTTTACCACTATTTTCCGCTTTTACGACAACCACCGGCCCTGGCGCCAGTTCGACCACACGCTCTGCCACCGAACCCAGCAGCATGTGGTCCAGCCCGGTCATTCCGCGGCTGCCGATGACAATCAGTTTTGCTTTCAGAAGGCCCGCCGCTTCAACGATCCGGCCTGGTGGCAAGCCTTGAACCAAACGGGTCTCGACTGATTTCAAAGCGTCCAGACCAGGATGGTTTCTTGTCATATCCGCCAGGAAATCATTCATCATGGATTCGGCGATGTCTTGCATGGGTTGCATCTGACCAGGCGTCTCAGAGTGGTAGAAGCCAGGATTTGATGCAGGATCATGTACGACATGCAACAGGACCAGCCGGGCACCCATGCGATCAGCAAATTCGCAAGCCCACAAAAGCGCAGCCCGTGAATCATCTGAAAAATCTATGGCAACCAGAACGGGCTGATCCTGTTCCGTTCCGGCCTGTTGGTTTGCATTGGGGATATCTGTCATCGCCTGATCCTCGCGTATTCAAGCATTTAGGTGAACATTCCTTTGAGGGTGAAGAAAAACAGAGCGGCGAGCACTCCGCCTACCGGCAGCGTGACCACCCAGGAAACGACAATTCCACCGATGACCCGCAAATCAATAGCGCCGACTCCACGGGCCAGCCCTACCCCGATCACCGCGCCCACGGCAATATGCGTGGTGGACACCGGCAGCCCCGTTCTCGAGGCAAGAACTACCGTTGCAGCAGCAGCCAGGGTGGCGCAAAAACCACGGCTGGGAGTGAGCTGCGTTATGCGGGTGCCGATGGTCTGCATCACCTTGTAACCCATGGTTGCAAGCCCGACCACGATTCCGAATCCACCCAGCACCAGAATCCATAAAGGCAAATCTGATTTCTGTGCCATTTCACCACCGGAAAGAATCACACTGGCAACCGCCGCCAGAGGGCCAATACCGTTGGCGACATCGTTGGAGCCATGAGCGAAAGCCATCGCGCAAGCAGTGAAAATCATCATTGGCACGAAGATTTTCTCAACGCTGGCGAAGTGATAGTCGCGGTCTGCTTCCGGGTCCACCTTGACTTTCTGAATCAGAATCCAGCCGATAAGGGCGATGATGAGGCCAAAAACCAGCGCCGACAGGAAACTCATGGGGACTGACAATTCGAGCTTAAGGTGTTTGAGACCTTTGAACAGGGTGACCAGGGAAATGATGAAGCCGACCAGGAAAACATAAGCCGGCCCCCATTTTCGTGCGCTTTCGAACGGCTGTTCCGTATTGAGAATCAGTTTTCGGATACTCATCATCAACAGGTAGGCTAACAAACCACCCAGTGCCGGCGAGACCACCCAACTGGCGGCTATCATGCCAATTTTACCCCAGTGAACGGCTTCTACTCCCAGGCCCGCAACCGCGAAACCAACCAGTGCACCGACAATCGAGTGCGTGGTGGAAACCGGCCAGCCACGCGATGAAGCGATCATCAGCCACACGGCTGCGGCGAGCAGGGCGGCGAGCATACCGAAGACAAGAATTTCGGGCTGACCCGCAATGCTGCTGGAATCAACGATACCTTTGCGAATGGTGGACGTGACGTTGCCACCGGCTATAAAAGCGCCGGTGAATTCGAAAATAGCAGCGATAATGATGGCTTGCTTGACTGTGATGGCGCCGGAACCCACCGATGTACCCATGGCGTTGGCGACGTCATTGGCCCCTATGCCCCAGGTCATGTAAAGGCCGAAAACAACGGCCAGGACCATGAAAACAGTTCCGTATGTAGCAATGATTTCCATGAGATACCCCCTATTTGGCAATCAGAAGCCGCAGGCGGTCGCCTACCTTCTCAGCGTAATCGGCAAGGTCACCAATCCATTCGATGAGCCGGTACCACATCATCACGGATACCGGCTTCAACTCGTCCTCATGCTCGAACAGGGCCCTGGCCAGGGCAATACCCAGCTCGTCCGTTTCGTCTTCAATGTCGTTCAGTTCCTTGAGCATGGCATCGACTTTGTCCACTTCGCGGCCGCGGAAGCCCATCGCCAGCAATTCGTCCAGTTCCTCGATCACGCTGGCCGAATGTTCACAGGTATCAATGCAGCGGGCTGTCAAAGCGAGAAGCGGTTCCAGCATGAACTCCGGTATGCTCATCTGCCGCTCAATCAACAGTCCGGCTATATCCTGCGCTGTGTTCGCGATGGTGTCCTGCAGATGCAAAACTTCCAGCAAATCTCTGCGATCCACCGGCATGAAAAGACTCTTGGGCAGGTGCAACCGTAATTCATTCTTGATTCGATCTGCCTCTGCTTCACGTTCGAAGATGCGGTCTTTTAATTCGATCACCCGGGTCTGGTCACCTGCAGCCAGAGCTTCTATCAGTGGCTGAACCTCCCGGGCGCACTCCAATACCACACGCATATGGGCTTGCAGTGCGGTGAATGGTGACTGTCCGAATAGCCTGGAAAATGTATTACCGTTCGACATTGGTCTGAACCTCCCGTACCGGTGGGCTTATTAAAAGCGGAAACAATAACTTTGCCAGAACATTACCCGGCGGTTCTTGTCCGTGATCAGTTTTCTGAAAATAAATGCGGATCAGTTATCAAGCTGTCATTCCTGGCGTTACGGCTAATCGATCGACTCACGCCGCTCCAGATCTTCATCCACGAATCGAAGAATGGCTTCAACCATCGCCTCACGCGGAAAATCATTCTTGTCAACGAAAGTAGAGCCGATAAAACTGTGGCTGCGCGCAATCGGAACAGCCAGCGCCCAGTGGTCGGCATTGACAAATCCAAGCAGAGTGCTGCCCGGTATGATCTGGTCGTAGTAAATGACCTGGCTGTCGTTCCTCGCATCGACCTTGCTCAGTTTTCGATACATACCGCCGAGCGCAGAAGATATTCGGTCCGGATGAGGATATGTCACAAGTGAATAGTACGCGATCTCTTGTGGTAATTGATTATGCGCAAGCCAGGCCCGTCGAGTACCTGGACGCAGACTTTCGACAGCCCCCCCATCGCCTTCGCTGCACTGTGAGCCTGGAAAATGGCGCATGATATTGAGGTCTTGCTGATCTGCGTCATTGGCCAATGGCGAGCCACCGATCGAACCCGATGCACTGAGCACGGCGACCACTCTCTGACTCAATTCGGGGTAGTTCACCACGGCCTCGAGAATATCCGGCGCCCCTTTCGAATATCCAATCAGCAGAATGGGACGATTGTCGTACTCTGGAGGCAGCGCCGCGATCCCGTCACGAATCTGACGCGCGTTATGCGCCGAACTGGAGAGCCCATCCACGCTTAGCAATTGAGCGTCAAAACCAAATGATTGCAGCAAGCTATCTACGGAATCGTCAATTTTTATCCATTCGACTATGCATTCCCAACCGACACCCGGGACGACCAGCGCCAGCAATCCCTGCCGGCCCACGCCGAGGTTGACGGGCTGCGCCGTTCCCGGCGGTTCGTCAGCCACACGCGTCAGGGCCTGCTCACAGGGCCTGTAGTCTGGCCATTCCTCGCCGCGCGATTCCAAAACCGCACAAAATACTTCGCGGAAACGGCCTCGCTGGTCATCGATTGCCGCGTCCGCTATCGGCACCAGCGCGAGCGGAGGGGAATCAACCGTCCATGGGTTCAATGGCTTACCGGAGCATGCGGCCAGCAGTATCAGTGCCGATAAGGCTGACAGGAATTTCAGGATCGCTCGATCAGGCATGAAATTGTTCCGGGGTCGTCGTGGCACACAATATATTCTCCATATCCTGTCACGGAATTGAAATCAGAACCAGCTAGCAGCCTGTCGGACTTGACCGATCGTAGCGAGGGAAAGCCGATTTGAGTCAGATATTTCGGTCTTTTGAGGCGAATAGCACCGCTATTTAACGAAAAAGAGCGGGAAATCTGGCCAAACTCGGCTTTTACGCACGACTGCAGG
>DAOWGA010000333.1 GCA_030637665.1 Lysobacterales bacterium
CAACCCCCATGGCGACTTCGAGGTCATCAGCCTGCGCGTCACAGGGTTCTGTAGGCGTTTCGTCTGCCGGGCAAATCATGATCTGGCCGGCATCCGGTTTGAAATAGAAATCCTCATCCGCATCGAGCATCAGGGGCCAGTCCTCAATGTCGACTCCTGCGGGTGGATCGATCAGGAAAGCCGTTCTCAGCAGAGGCTTGACTCCAATGGGAACGAGGCCCGCCAGTTGCGCCATCTGGTCCGCCCAGGCGCCAGCTGCATTGACGACCACAGGCGCCTGAAATTCCGCGCCGCCTGCGCTCAGCTGCCAGGCGCCGCCGGCCCATTGCAATGCGCTCACCCGGTGATCATTGAGAATTGTTCCGCCCCGGCGCCGCAACAAACGCAAATACGCCTGCAGCAGGGCATCCACATCAATATCCCCACCCATCCGGTCCCACATCGCCCCGTGAAGATAATCTGGCGACAATACAGGAACGCGCTCACGAACCGCAGCAGCATCGAGATACTGCAGCCGTGGATTATCTTCCTGGATGGCTCGCAATTGATCCATCTGGTCGGCACGGCCAAAGAACATGCAGTCTCGCAAGCGAATCAGATCAACTTCCGAAAAGCCCTCCGGCGGTTGAAGAAAGAAGCGCTCACAAACTCCGGTGATGTCCCGGATGATCCTGTTTCCATAGGCGGCTGCAAAAAAGGCCGCGGAACGCCCGGTAGCGTGATAGCCGGGCTGAGGCTCCATTTCCAGCAGAGTTACACTGGCCTGCGCAGCCAGCTCCGCTGCCGCTGAAGCGCCGGCAATTCCGGCCCCGATTACGATGATGTCTGTTTTCTGAATCTCCATCCCGGATGTATTTTCCTTCACAGGATGCGCCGGCCGGAACCGAACAGAAGGTAGGCAAGCAGGCCAAAAAGATAAACACCAGCGGTCAAATAAAAGGCCGAAGCGTAATTACCGGTCTGATCCACCAGATATCCGGTCAAGGCCACACCCACAATGCCGGGAATCGTTGCGGCCGTATTGGAAATGCCGAAAATGACACCCGCGTGGCGGGGCGAAATATCCAGGTGATTGCAGGCGATCCCGGCAAAAGAAAAGGAAGACAAGCCGAGCGAAACGCTCAACAACACGACAGCGCTGACAGCATCGCTGGTTGTGGCCAAGGCGCCCAGCGCCAGGGCCGGGCCCAGGAAGCCCACGGTCTGCATGGCCTTGCGCGTAAAGGTCACCGTGTAACCGGCAGCGATCATGCGGTCTGCTATCCAGCCCGCGACATTACCGCACAGGAAACCTGCAATCCAGGGCGGAGCAACGAAAATCCAGACCGATCTCAGGTTTATGCCCATCTGACTTGAGAAATAGCTCGGCAACCAGCTCAACAACACGTACAGACCCCAGTTGTTGCAGAAATGCCCAACGATGATTGCCCACACGGGAGTCTTGGAAAAAATAAGCCGCCAGGGCACCTCCCCATCGTCTTTGGCTTCTGCTTTGGAGTTGTCGGTCCCGGTCGTTGCGGTAGCCATGCCGCTACTGTCTTTGGATGTGTCAGTGGAAGTGACGGCAACTTCCGGACGATCGCCTGCGAAGTACCACCAGAACACAAACCAGACAAAACCCACTGCGCCGAAAGAGTAGAAAATGGCCTGCCAGCCAAAATAGACCGCAATAAAAGGGGTCGCCGTGACCGCGAATAGCGTCCCGAGGGGAATGGCGCTGAGGTTGAATGCCGCGGCCCGGGAACGTTCCCGCAAAGGTACCCAGCGCCCCAACAGGTTGTAGGTAGCGGGGAAAGCAACTCCTTCACCCAGGCCCATCGCGATCCGCGTGGCGATCAGAATGGGGAATGAAGCCATCGCCGATAATGGCGTCAGCAAGGTAAACAGGGACCACCACAACACGCCGAAACCAAGCACGGCCTTGCCGCCAAGCCTGGCGGCAAGCCAGCCACCCAGCACCTGTGTGATCAGATAACCGATAAAAAATGAAGAAAGAACGAGACCCCGTTGGGTGTCACTCCAACCAAACTGCTCGGCCATCGGGATGATGGCCACCGAGATATTGACCCGGTCGATATAGCAGATAAAGGTGCTCAAGAAACACAGTAACACCACCGTGTGGCGCCGTTTCCAGCCAGCCTTGCCGGCGATTTCGACTGTTGTGTTGATACCAGGCTCTCCCGATCCTCGTCTACGCCAGGATACTGACTATATCAGGGCTCTGCATCAGGACTCTGCCTTGACCTCTGCGGCCATCGCAGCCATGGAAAAAAAGCTGAAATCCAATGCCGGCCGCTCCGAAACCGGCGCAGTTGCACCCCAACTGCCCTGCTCCGAGAGGCGCTGACGATCGATCCACGCATTGGCCAGTCCGAACGCCCGGGCTGGCGCATGGTCGTGAAAAAGGCTTTGTGCTGTATGCAGAACGTCACCTGGCGCCAGGCCAAGATCACTCTGGAGATGCTTCAGCAGATATTCAAAATTGGCGGGCGAGGGTTTGTACGAGCCAATATCCTGTGCTGTGTAGACGGCGTCGAAGTCAACTCCCAGTTTGCGATTGGAAGCAGCGAAACTTTCGCGATCGATGTTCGACAGAATAACGAGTTTGTAACAGGTCTTGAGGTATCGCAGTGCATCGGCTGTATCGGGAAATGCCGGCCAATGGGCTACCGAACTCCCGAAATCAGCGTCGAACCTGGTGGTACTCTCCAGGCCAAAC
>DAOWGA010000041.1 GCA_030637665.1 Lysobacterales bacterium
CGGTCCATTTTTCCGCTCTTTTTCGTTAAATAGCGGTGCTATTCGCCTCAAAAGAGCGAAAAACTGTCCTCACTGTGCCATTTTCTCGCTACGGATATTTCTACCGCGCAGACTCCTAGCGGATGAAAAATCCTTCCTGCAGTGGATCATGGGGATCGAGAACAAATCTGTGTTCACCGCTGATGTGCGCGCTGCCGGTAACCTCCGGAATGACAGCGCGCAGCCCGCCGACGGTGGTTTCCCTGACGCAACGGACGCTGAATGAGGTGCCAATGATACTTTCGATATGCAGAGCCTGGTCGAGGCCAATCTCGCCGCGAGAAAAATGAATGGCGGCACGGCCACTGACCCCGGTACCGGTCGGGCTGCGATCCAGTTCCCTTTCAGCAAATACACAGGCATTCCTCGAGTGGCCTGGCAATTCTCCACCACGCACAAAGATCGTGCCGTATAGAAAATTCAGTTCTTCATCACCTTCCGGGTGGTGGATGGAATAGTGTTGATTAACCTCCTGCGTGATCTGCTGCCCGAGTTCTACCAGACGGGACGCTTCTCCGCTTACCAGTTCGAACCCGAATGGCTCTGCATCAACGTAGGCATAGAATGCACCGCCAAAAGCAATGGTCAGATCCACCTCCCGGCCGTCGATGTTAAGAGAACGCCCCTCTTCCAGTACGAACGAGGGCACATTCAGGAACGAGACGGATGTGATTCTGCCCTTGGCGTCCCGGTTTGCCCGTGCAGTAATGCGCCCGGCGGGCGAGTCGATTCGAATGGCCCGCGGATCTTTCACCTCGAACAGTTTATGTTCCAGCCCTGCGGTCACCATCGCGATGATGCCGTGGCCACACATTGTGCTGTATCCCTCGTTGTGCAGGAAAAGCACGCCCACATCGCCATCCGTGGTAACCGGTTCCGTCAGCACGGCGCCATACATGTCCGCATGGCCACGCGGTTCCAGCATCAGGAATCTGCGGTAGCGATCCAACTCACTTTTCATATAGCGGCGCTTTGCCAGCATCGATTCACCGGGAATATCCGGCAGACCACCCGTCACGATTCGCAGGGGCTCACCCGCGGTGTGATAATCCAGCGTGGTGACGCGCATCAGGTCACCGTGAATCCTTGCCAGAAAGGGTCATCATCCGGGTCCACCGTGATCACGTTATGTCCGTAAATACGCGCCCAGCCTTCGATGCTCGGAACGATGGCTGGGTAATCCCCGACCCGGGTCTCGGCCTCCACCCTGCCGGTGAACTGGCTGCCTATGTAACTTTCATGCACGAACACATCACCCACGGAAAGCTCACCGCGAGCGGCCAATTGAGCCATCCGTGACGAGGTGCCGGTGCCGCAGGGCGAACGGTCAATGGCGGCATCGCCGTAAAAAACCGCGTTGCGGGCATCCGATTCCGGATTGAGTGGCTTCCCTGCCCACAACAGGTGCCTCATGTGTGACAGGCGATTGTCATCGGGATGAGTAAAGCTATAACGTTCGTTTATCCGCTCCCGCAACACAGGGCTGAGCCGGATGATGTCCGCAGCAGTCAAGCAGGCCAGGTCCTGGTAAATTTCCTGTGGTTCGACAATCGCGTAGAAATTACCGCCATAGGCAATGTCAAAACTGAGTTTGCCCCCCAGTTCCGGACAGTCCACCTCAAGGCCGCTGGAGTGCAGGAATGATGGCACGTTGGTGAGACGGACAGATCGAACTTTACCCTGCTCCTCGGTATAGCTGACGGAAACCTTGCCTGCTGGTGTCTCGAGATCCAGACGCCCGGGCGTGCGCGGTTCAACCAACCGGTGCTGGATGGCGATGGTCACCGTACCTATTGTTCCATGACCGCACATCGGCAGACAGCCTGAAGTCTCGATGAACAGCACTCCGATATCGCAATCGTCGCGATTGCTCGGGTACAAAATACTCCCTGACATCATCGCGTGGCCCCGCGGTTCGAACATCAGGGAGGTCCTGATCCAGTCGTATTCGGCCATGAAATGCTGCTGACGATCGAGCATGCTGTCGCCTTCCAATTCCGGCCCACCCCGGTAAATCAGGCGTACCGGGTTTCCGCATGTGTGGGCATCGATACAGTGGAAAGTCTTTTTTCTGAGGCCAGACGAATGAGGTGTTTTATCGCCCATTTCAACTGAGCCGGTCTACGTTCGCGACCAGACGTTCCAGAACCGCGATGATTCCATCGGAGGCTTTTTCTGCGCCCCTGAATTCCCTCCTGGCGACCAGCCGGGCCATTTTCGAGTGTGCTGAAATCGCATCGGACAATTGCATCCGTTCGCGGTAAAAATACCAGAATCGACGGCAATGACTGCGCAATGGCGCTACCGCAGCCGCTGCAAACGGGTTGCCTGAGCAGGCGTCCAGCAACTCATCCAGGTCGTGATCGAGCCTGACAAACTCATCGAAGCTGTCGTAGGAAATAGTGAGATCCCTGGCGATGGAGGCAAGGCCGCCTCGCTGCTCATCCCTGGCATTCAGAGATGCGCGGTAAACGATCAGGCGCTCCAGGGGTTTGCGGGCTTCCAGGATGTGCAGCATGTCGGAACGGCTTACCGGCGTCACCAGCAAACCCTTGCGCGAAATAACGTGAAAAAATTCCTGGTTAGCGAGTCTTTGAATCGCTTCACGAACCGGAGTCCGGCCCAGTCCGGTCATCTCGATCAGGTCGCCTTCTGAAATCATCGAGCCTGGCGGCAGAGCCAGCGTCACCAGCTTATCTTCCAGCAACTTGTAGGCCTGTTCGGCCAGGCTATCCGGTCGTACTGCATCCTGTTTGGCAACATTCATGAGATTTTCACCTGATTATTTCAGCGTCCTCAATAAATCAGACCCGGGGCCGGTTCTCGAGTGCATCAGCCAGGATCCTTTCCACGGCGGATGCTTCTTTCTCGGTCAACTGGAGACGCGGGGCACGAACCCTGGCACTCCCGACGCCCATCAGGGCCTCAACCAGCTTGATCTGCTGCACGAACTTGGGACCGATATCCAGGTGCAGCAAGGGCAGAAACCATTCGTACAACTCCCGCGCCTCATTCCACCGCCCTTCATCAGCGAGTTCCCATAAACGGACCGTTTCGCGCGGGAAGCCAGCAACCAGACCTGCAACCCAGCCAACTGCACCCAGAGTAAAGCACTCAAAGGCCAGGTCATCCACACCACAGAAGATCGCCAGCCGGTCACCCAGGCGTTGCCGGATTTCAGGGATACGCCGGGTGTCCGCGGCAGATTCCTTGACTGCCTGAAACTTCGGGTTGTCCGCCAACCGGGCAATATCATCCGGTGTAATGTCCGTACCATAGGCTATCGGGTTGTTGTACAGCATGATCGGAAGCGAAGTGGCCGAGGCCACGTCTTGCAGGAAAGTAATGGTTTCACGCTGGTCACTGGGATAGCGCATTGGCGGTAACAGCATGAATCCATCTGCGCCGGCGTCTTCCGCCGCGGCTGCAAATTCTTTGGCATCCCGCGTCGACGATTCGGCGATGCAGGCAAGCAGCGGCCGCTCCCTGCGATCAGCCCGTGCAAAAAACTTCACCATTTCCAGTTTTTCGGCGCCGCTCAGGGTGGAGGTTTCGCCCAGGGAGCCGAGTATGATCAGGCCGTGAACCCCGGCATCCAGCTGGAATGCCAAATGTTTCTCCATGGCGGGCCAGTCAATTTCGTCAGTGGCAGTAAATTTTGTCGTCAGGGCTGGAAAAACCCCACGCCATTGCAAGTCAGTCATGTGTTCACTTCCGGACGGCTGAATGATATCCGATTGATATATCACAGGGAGACAAATGATAATCTACTGTCAGGGAAAATCAAATAGAAATTAGCCGCAACAGAAAAATCCCGGCCTTGTCGACCGGGATTTTTCTGTTCGAAGCCTGAACAGGCTCTGTTTTTGCCGGGTTTGTTTCCCCGGGTTTATTTTTTGGTGATGCGAATGGACCCATTCACGGTATCGAGAGAAATACGTGCCTCGCCGTCACCCAATTTCCCATCCAGTTCACGCCCCACAAAACCCTTCTCTGGCTCAAGGCCGAAATCTTCCGCATCGATACCACCATTTACGGTTTCCGCGCTGATCCGCGCGCTGGCGTCAGCCGGCAATCTGATCAGGATCTTGCCATTGACTGCATCGGCTGACACGCGCTGGCTGCCGCCAATTGAATCGAATTCGGCTGTAATTCCACCGTTCACCGTTTCCAGATCCACGTTTGCGACCAGACCCGAGACATCCAGGTCGCCATTGACCGTTTCTGCTTTTACCAAACCACTGACCGAGGAGATTTCAACACTGCCATTGACGGTTGAAATCGTGTCCAGGTTTGTAGCGGTTGGGACCGTCAGGTCGAAAGAAACGCTTCCACTGCCACTGTCGCCCCAGCTAAACCAGCGGGATTCGCTCTTGGGGCGCTTGGTCTCGATACGGATATACTCAGAACTCGCATCGATGACCACTTTCAAATCATTCATATATTCCTGGCTTCCCGCCTTCTTGCGCGCCGTGATCTTGACCTGGTCTCCAGCACCACCAGTGATCTGAATATCGCCATTAATGTTATCCAGGCTGATCCGGCCACCGGAATCGATTACAAACGAAAATTCTTCCGTCTCTTTCACATCCGCGATTGCAACTGAAGCCAGCAGCAGAAATGCAACACCCAGGAGTGTTCCTGTTCTCATCATCATTTTCCTCTCTTTAAGACTTGAGAAAGCTCTTCACAACATTTGATGCTCTTAACACGCTATAGGTTTAAAGCAGATACTGTAAATTATTTCCGACTGGCCTCATCACGATTGTTTATGCAACCGCTTGCCCACGAGCCCGTGATGATCTATAGTGCCAATGTACTAACACGTTAATACATTAATACAATATGAAACAACACGATCAATCTCAGGAAAAGGACCTCAGATCAGCAGCGCGCGCGCTGTCCGAAGCCCTTCTTTGCCTGGAAAATTCGCAGGAAATGCAGCAGTTTCTTGAGGATCTCTGTACACCTGCAGAGATCGAGGCAATGGTGGATCGGTGGCGGGTAGCACAATTGATAGAACAGGGTTATTCCTACCGCGATATCAGGGAAATCACCGGAGTCAGCGTCACCACCACAGGCCGTGTTGCGCGCTTCATGGAAATGGGCACCGGCGGATACCGCACTGTCCTCGAACGGCTTGGGAGAAAACAGCAATGAGCAGACTCAGAGTAGCCATACAAAAATCCGGCCGGCTTTCAGAACGGTCCCTGGATCTACTGAAAAATTGCGGCCTGCAGTTTGCGCGCAGCAAGGACAAACTGTTCTGGTACGGAAAGGACTTTCCCGTGGACTTGCTGCTGGTGCGAGATGATGACATTCCACGCCTGTTGCTGGACGGCGTCTGTGACCTGGGCATTGTGGGTGAAAACATTGCCAGTGAAGTGATGCTTGAACGGAACGTGGGTGATGGCTTGCGCTGCCTCCGCAAGCTCGGTTTTGGTCATTGCCATTTGTCCATAGCCGTTCCGGAAGACAAGGACATCATTGACAGTTCACAGCTGGAAGGTAAGCGAATAGCCACATCGTATCCAGAGCTGACGCGTTATCTGCTGGAAGAAAAAGGTGTCAAAACCGAGATTTTTGAGCTTTCAGGTTCGGTCGAAATCGCCCCCAGCCTGGGAACTGCCGATGCCATATCAGACCTGGTTTCAACCGGAACCACGCTGCGCGCAAACCATCTGCGTGAACTCGAAGTAATATTCGAAAGTCAGGCAGCGCTTTACAGCCGAAAGGGCGAGATACCCGGAGACAAGCAACAGCTCATGGAGCGCCTGCTTGCCCGCCTGGAGGGCGTTATCCAGGCTTCGAAAAGCAAATATGTCATGCTGCATGCGCCACGGGAGGCTCTCGAAAAAGTGACTGAACTACTGCCCGGTGTAGAGCACCCTTCCATCATGCCGCTGGAAGGATCTGACCGCATCGCCATCCACGCAGTTTGTGGTGAAGCGGTTTTCTGGGAACACCTGGAAGCACTCAAGGCGGTTGGCGCCTCAGCAATCCTGGTGCTCCCTGTAGAGAAAATGCTGTCTTGATCCCGGCACTCAAACTGATCCGCTGGTCCGGCCTGGAAACGGAAGCCCGGCAACAGCTTCTGCGCAGGCCTGTTTCCCGCCAACCGGGCCTGAAAGAATCAGTAGCCAAAATCATCCGCCAGGTGCGGTCCGGTGGAGACACCGCCCTGAGAGAACTGACTTTGCAGTTTGATGGCATCGAGCCGCGACAGTTCGAGCTGATGCCGGGCACACTACAGGCGGCAACAGAACGGGCCGACCCCGGGTTGATCAAGGCAATCCGTGATGCCAGCATGCGCATAGAGGCGTTTCACGAGGCCGACATTCCAACTAACAGCAAGGTGGAAACCGCGCCCGGCCTGAGCTGCGAAGCCCGTTACCAGGCGCTCTCGCCTGTCGGGCTTTACATTCCCGGCGGCAGTGCGCCACTGGTTTCAACGGTGCTCATGCTGGCCCTCCCTGCCCGGCTGGCCGGCTGTCGCGAAATCATCATGTGTTCGCCGCCCGGTAAAAATGGCGACATTCCGGACGAAGTACTCGCTGCCGCACAGCTTTGCGGCGTCCATCGCGTGTTCTGCGTCGGCGGCGCCCAGGCGGTGGCCGCCATGGCCTATGGTGTTGGGTCCGTGCCGCGTTGCCGGAAAATTTTCGGCCCTGGCAACGCCTGGGTTACCGAGGCCAAACAGCAAGTGTCGCAGGATCCGGAAGGAGCGGCTATCGATATGCCGGCAGGGCCTTCAGAGGTACTGGTGATCGCTGACCAATCGGCGAACCCAGAATTTGTCGCCTGGGATCTTATGTCCCAGGCGGAACATGGCCCGGATTCACAGGTGATCCTGTTAACGGACAATGCCGGACTGGCTTCGGCGGTGATCGAGCGGCTGAATGAGTTGGCTCCAGGGACTGCCCGTTCAGCCATACTCAGGCAATCCCTGGCCGAAGCGCGAATCATCCAGTTGGACAGCCTTGCCGAAGCGCTTGAGCTGTCCAACGACTATGCACCGGAGCACCTGATCATCAACACGGTGGATGCAGGTGATCTGGCACAACAGGTCGAGAATGCCGGCTCGGTGTTTATTGGGCCCTGGACACCCGAGTCGCTGGGAGATTATTGTTCCGGCACCAACCACGTACTGCCTACCTATGGATGGGCACGTTCCCACGGCGCCCTCGGAGTTAGCGACTACATGCGCAGAATGACATTTCAACAGGCCAGCCGGAGCGCCCTGGAGCAAGTAGGCCCAACAGCGGAGACGCTGGCCGCGGTTGAGGGCCTCGAGGCGCATGGCATGGCCGTGAGAGCGCGCCTCGAACAAGGTGGTGGCAGCCGATGAGCATCAATACACTGGCCCGGCCGGAAATCGTTGCGATGAAGCCCTACTCTTCGGCACGCAAGGAGGCTCCAGGCCAGGGGATACTACTCAATGCCAATGAATTACCCTGGCCCCTGCTGGACAACGGTGGGCTGGACATCGGCCTGAACCGCTATCCCGATCCCCAGCCCCGGATACTGGTTTCCCGGCTGGCTGAGCTGTACGGGGTTGCACAGGAAAATGTGCTGGTCACGCGTGGCAGCGATGAAGGCATCGATCTGCTGACGCGGGTGTTCTGCCGTGCAGGCCAGGATGCAGTCCTGCACTGCCCACCCACTTTCGGCATGTACCGGATAGCTGCCCAAACCCAGGGGGCGGCTGTCGTCTCCATACCCCGGCGGGCCGGGGAGGGATTCAGACTGGATGAGCAAGGCATCCTGGACGCCGTTGCAACGGATGACCGCATCAAGCTGGTCTTTCTGACCTCACCCAATAACCCGACTGGCGATGCCATAGAAGCGAGCTACTTGCTGGATCTACTGGATGCCGCGTCAGACCGGGCGCTGCTTGTGGTCGATGAAGCATACGCGGAATTTTGCTGTAATCCATCCGCCACCGGGCTGATTGACCGCTTTGAAAACCTGGTGGTGCTGCGCACACTGTCCAAGGCCTGGGCTGCTGCTGGACTTCGTTGTGGCACGGTGTTGGCACAGGCTTCAGTCATTTCCCTGTTGCGCCGGATCATTGCCCCCTACCCCCTGGCCAGTCCGGTGATTTCTCTGGCCTGCCGCATGCTCGATAAAAAGATGCTTGGCCGGCAACAACAAATACTCAGAGAGGTGGAACTGAATAAGGTGCGCCTGCTCTCGATACTGGAAAACCGGCCATTCATTCGAGATCTCTGGCCGGGTGAGGCCAATTTTGTCCTGCTCAGGGCCGATAATTCGGATGATTTTCTGACATTCTGCGCGGCCCGGGGTGTCATTCTGCGTGGATATCCCGCGGACCCGATGCTGACCGACTGCGTTCGTATCTCGGTAGGCAGTGAAGAGGACCTACGTGCACTGGAATCAGCACTGGATGCCTGGGAGGCGGAATCATGAACCCTTCAATTGCAAAAAAGCGGAGGATACTTTTCCTTGACCGTGACGGTACGCTGATTTTCGAACCCAAAGACAAACAAATCGACTCGCTGGAGAAACTCGAATTGATTCCAGGTGTCATTCATGCCTTGCTGGAATTGCAAAAAGAGGGATATGAACTGGTCATCGTCAGCAACCAGGACGGGCTCGGGACCGACTCCTACCCACAGCAGGATTTTGAAATTCCACAACAAAAAATGCTGCAGCTGTTCGAATCCCAGGGCGTCAACTTCAGCGCAATTCCCATCGACCCGCACTCCGAGCACGAAAATACGCCGACGCGAAACCCGGGCATTGGCACGTTGTCGGGCTACCTGAAATCCGGCCAACTGCACCTGGCAGCCAGCTGGGCC
>DAOWGA010000219.1 GCA_030637665.1 Lysobacterales bacterium
AAATACCCGTCCGTCTATACAACGAACCACGACGATGCCATCTTCCGATGCAGGAGGCGCCAGCACTTCGGATGAGACCTGGGCATTCCACAGCTCATTGCCGCTGTTGCGGTCAAAAGCCACTACGCGGCCGTCAATGGTCCCCATGTAAAGCTGAGATTCATCCACGCCCGGTCCGCCGGAAAACGGTTGCTCCGTCTTCAATTCCCAATTCTTGCGGCCACTCGCAGCGTCTATGGATGTCAGGCGGCCCTTATAGTCCGCGGCGAACAAGGTACCGGAAGAGTAAACCGGCCCCATGTTGAGACCCTGCTTGCCCATTCCGTCACCAATCTTGGTGGACCAGGCTTTTCCGACCTTGATGGTTTGCTCGAACTTGACCAGCGGTGCCGGATCGCCTACCTCCTCATCACCCCAACTGCGTATCCAGCTACAGCCGGGCAGAATCAAAGCTGCCGCAATCAGGGAGAGCAGGAGCCGCTTCATGACTGCTTACCGTCTTCCGGAATCTCTGCTCCCATTGATTCCAGCTTCAGAACCAGCGCGGCGCGGTCCCCGGCTCCTGCCTCGAGCGTCTCAAGTGCCTCCAGGTAAGCCGCGATCGCCTCTTCTGTTCTTCCTTGCGAGGAGTGAATATCGCCCCTGACTTCAGCAAACCGGGATTCAAAACCGCTGATGTCCGGTTCGCCCTGTAGCAATGCCAGCGCTTCGTCTGCCTGCCCCTGGTCCAGCATTACTCGTGCAAGGCGTTCCCGGGCTACAACCGACAGGGCTTTGGGGTGGCCATTTTCCAGCACGAACTGATAGAGGCTGACTGCGAGGTCCGGTTGCCTGGCTTCGAGACGCGCCCGCGCCATCTGCAAAGCAGCGAGCGAGGCATAAGGCGAGCCAGAATAACCATCTTTCAGGTTCTGGAAATTAGACATTGCAGCATCGAGTTGCCCGACTGCCAGCAATTCACTCATTACTTCGAATTCGGCGGACGCCTGTTGTTTGTTGCTTTCCTGCCAGCCCTGCCATTGTTTGAAACCGAACAGGCCGCCGAATGCTATAACCAGCCCCATGACAATTGCACTGCCATTTTCGCTTAGCCACTTTTTAACGACTTTGCTCTGTTCATGATCGTCGTAAATTTCTACCATGATTAATTCTCGATATTCCGGTTGTCAGATTGCCCGGGAATGAGCAAAATCCAGTTCTGATTATATTCCGCCCGGCTGCCCAGCCGGTAGCGGTTCAATAAAGGCCGCATATTCTAAAACATTGTCCGCAATCTATCAGAGAAATTTCAGGTCACTGCTGATTTTCGCAGTTTTTCCAATAGCTGCTTTTCGGGGGCTCAGGCTTTCATCCAGGAACGCAACCAGTCTTCTATGTCATGCAGCGAGACCTGCTGCTGCCCCGATTCGTCTCTGAGATGCTTGATGCTGACTTCTCCACGCTGAATCTCGTTTTCACCCAGCACAATCGCCAGGGCTGCTCCGCTGCGGTCGGCGCGTTTGAACTGGGATTTAAAGCTGCCGCCTCCCAGATTTAATTGCACACGCAGGCCTGCAACGTCCGTTCTCAACTTTTCAGCCAGTTTCATACCGGAATTCATCGCGCCCTGTCCAGCCATGACCAGGTAGACATGTGGCGCTGAGCGTGCTGATTCCGACTTAATCCGCATCAATTCGATCAGCCTTTCCTGGCCCATGGCAAATCCGGCCCCCGGCCAGGGTTTGCCGCCCTGGATTTCAACCAGCCCGTCATAACGCCCACCGGCACAAACCGTACCCTGTGCGCCCAGCTCATCCGTTATCCACTCGTGAACTGCGTGGCTGTAATAATCCAGGCCGCGGACCAGCCGCGGATTGACGATATAGGGAACGTCCAGAACTTCCAGCAGGCCTCTGAACTCATCGAAATGTCGCCTTGAATCATCTCCGAGATAGTCACTCAGTGCCGGCGCCTCCTGCAGAAGTTCCTGCACAGCAGGATTCTTGCTGTCCATGATCCTCAGGGGGTTCCGGTCCAGCCGCCTGAGGCTATCTTCGTCCAGCAACTGCTTCCTGGCGGCAAGATAGGCATGAAGTTCTGAACGAAATTCTGCTCGTTCGAGCGATGTTCCCAGTGAATTGACTTCCAATCTCAGACCGGTCAGGCCCAATGTTTGCCATATTCTCTGGCACATGGCCATCAACTCGGCATCGATATCAGGGCCGCTGGCGCCAAATACCTCCGCGCCAAACTGGTGGAACTGCCGGGTGCGCCCTTTCTGCGGCCGTTCGCGCCGAAACATGGGACCCTGGTACCAAAGGCGGACAGGCGCCCCATACAAAAGACCATTCTGCAATACGGCACGCACCACGCCGGCCGTACCCTCAGGGCGCAGACTGAGCAGGTCGCCACCCCGATCCTCGAAAGTGTACATCTCCTTTTCGACGACATCGGTCGCGCCCCCGATTGCGCGCGCAAACAGCTCCGTTTTTTCAACAATGGGCACCCGTATCTCGTCGAAGCCGTAGCTTGCGAATACATCCTTGACGGTCTTCTCCAGGCGCTGCCAGTCCGGCAGATCGGATGGCAGAATGTCATGCATGCCACGAATTGAATTGATGGTTGAACTCAAGATCCTGTTCTCTTTTTGCCGTGCGTAAAAACGCAGGTCCATTACGTAAAAGCCACCGCCCTCATGAAGCGATGGCCGGTGGTCAAACGTCAGCGATTATCGGTTTCGGTCTGTTGTTCGGCCACTGCCGTCAATTGCCCGCCCAATGTCATGCGCGCGACGTTGCCGCGGGTATGGGGAGCCAGGTCGACCTCCTCACCATCAAGCCGTAGTTCAACCGCAGAGGCCCGGCCGAGAAGAACCCGGAATGGTGATTCTGCGCTGTATTCCCGGCTCTCACCTGCCCGGACCAGGTCCATTTCAATCTGGGAACCCTGGGCATCCAGAATCTCGATCCAGGTATCGGCTGACGTACTGACCTGCAAAACCTGAAAGCCGTTGCTCAGTTCACCTGAAGCTTCATTATTGCCATCAATGGCAGCCCAGGCCTGTTCAGCAGGCGATTCATCGGCGCCTTCATTGCGTTGTTTCAGCATTTCAATCGAAGCAATGGATGCATTCAAGTGCCGATTGGCCGGACGCACAGGGGCAGATTCCGTTGATCCATCATTGGCCGCTGCATGTTCAGGCGCAGATGTGCCTGAAGTCAGCCGGGAATCTCCCTGCGAAAACCTGACCGCTTCATGGGTAAACTGCCAGGCGAGCGTGGCGATCAGGGCCGATGCAGCAAGGTAACTGGTCGCTTTGAGCCAGCGGTCGGAGCCCCTGCGCTTGGTATTGACCTCGAATACGGAGCGCACATCCGGTTCGGAACCCTTGACATGCTCCATGTGTTTGTCGAGATTTTTCGGGTCCAGCCCAAGATAACGAGCGTAATTACGGATGTATCCGCGCAAGTACACGGCAGGTACTTCGCCGGTCTCAGCGGTCTCTATGGCTTTGAGTACCTCGGGTTTGATTTTCGATTGTTCAGCAGCCCTTTCGAGCGTGAGTCCTTTCTTTTCCCTTTCATGCCTGAGAATGTCTCCAGGCATTAAGGGAATCAGTTCTTTCTGGCTGGTCATCCCTGTTCCCTGCCGGCCGCCCGGCCTGCTTCAGTCGAATTCGGGTATCGTTCGAGCAATTCTGTGCGATAGCGGTTTGCGGATTTGCTGTCATTCAGTTCAGACTCGATCCGGTAACCCAGCAGCAGACTTTCCTCGTTCAAAGTCCCGACAGCTTCGTAGCGCTGCAAAAACGCACGTGCCCGCAGATAGGAACCACGGCGGTAACTGACATCGGCCATGGATAACAGCGCGTTAGCGTTTTTGTCATCATATTCCAGTGATTGTCTCAAATAGCTCTCGGCTTTGTCCAGATCACCGCGCCCAAGCGAACAGTTACCGGCATTTACATAAGCCAACTGGGGAGTCTTGTAAAACGGGTCTTTTAATGCAGTCATGAAATACGGATCCGCCTGCTCACTTTTTCCGATGCGGCAAAGGTAGGCGCCGTAGTTGTTATTCACGTCGCCATCGGTGGGATCGTATTTAATGGCCACCTCGTATTCCTTTTCTGCCAGCGCATTTTCACCCATTGTCTCTTAAAGTATGGCCAGCAAGGTGTGTGCCGGTGCATAAGTCTTGTCGTTGGCTACCGCCCGTTTCAGCTTGTCCAGCGCAACTTCGTACTGCCCCCTCTCCATGTATGCCTGGCCCAGGGATGCGTTGGTTTCGGCCGCCTTACGGTCGGCTTCCCCCTTGCTCCCGCCGGAAGAGGCGCAAGCCACGACGAATAGCAGCAGAACCAAGATCAGTATTCTCATCATTCTATGCCCCTGTCATCTGTTCACGTATGCGCTCGCTGCGGCGGGTACGGTCAAGCACCTTGCCTACCAACTGGCCACAGGCAGCGTCAATGTCATCTCCCCGGGTCTTCCTGACGGTTGCTATGAGGCCACCTTTCATGACTATTTCCTGAAACGCCCGGATTCTTGGTTCCGGTGAACAGCGGTAACCGGTGCCAGGAAATGGGTTGAAAGGAATCAGGTTGAGCTTGCTCGGCAGCCGCCGCAACAGCTTGACCAGTTTCCTGGCATGGTCCGGGTGATCATTGACCCCGTCGATGAGAGTATATTCGAATGTGACCGTGCGCTTGTGTTTATCAGATACGTAGTCTGCACAGCTCTGCATCAGTTCCCTGATCGGGTACTTTCGATTGAGTGGCACCAGCGTCTCACGCAGTTCGTCTTCCGGCGCATGCAAGGAAACCGCGAGTGCGACATCAATGGTGTCGCGAAGCCGGTAAATGCCCGGCACCATGCCGGCCGTTGACAATGTAACCCGCTTGGCCGCAAAACCGAAACCCAGGTCATGGCGCATCAAAGACAGCGCCGATACCACCGCATCGAAGTTCAGCAGCGGTTCTCCCATGCCCATGAGAACGACATTGGTAATTCGCCGTTGACCATTCCGTTCATGCCCCAGGGCCTGCGCGGCCTGCCAGACCTGGCCAATGATCTCACTGGCGCTCAGATTCCGGCTGAAGCCCTGCGCCCCGGTAGAACAGAAACTGCAATTCAAGGCACAGCCAACCTGGGAAGAAATGCACAGGGTGCCCCGGTTGGGTTCCGGTATGAACACCGTTTCCACGGCATTACCACCACCAAAGCCCATCAGCCATTTGCGCGTGCCATCGACTGAGGTCTGCGTGCTCAATATCTGCGGTGGTTGAATCTCCGCGATTTGATGCAGGCTTTGCCGCAGGCTCAAACCCAGATTTGTCATCTGGTTAAAATCGGTAACGCCCTGGTGATAGATCCACTTCATCACCTGGTGGGCGCGAAAGGACTTTTCACCTATCGACTCAAAGAACTCCTGCAATCGGTTTTCATCGAGATCCAGAAGGTTGATGCGTGTTTCGCGTACCGGCACGGGTATATCTATCAGCGTGAATTGATGTCGGCTGCGGAGAAGAAACAGGCGATTTCCACTTGTGCAGTTTCCGGCGCGTCTGAGCCATGCACGGCGTTCGCGTCAATGCTCTGAGCAAAATCCGCACGGATCGTGCCCGGCGCCGCTTCCCTGGGATTGGTAGCGCCCATGAGATCACGATTACGTGAAATTGCGTTTTCGCCCTCAATCACCTGGATCATGACCGGTCCGGATGTCATGAAATTGACCAGATCCGCGAAAAACGGCCTTTCCCGGTGAACTGCGTAGAATTCCTCTGCTTCTGACCGGCTCAAAAGTTTCATTTTTGCTGCAATGATCTTGAGGCCGGCCTGCTCGAACCGGCTGTAGATTTCACCAATCACGTCCTTGGCGACCGCATCTGGCTTGATGATGGAAAGCGTTCTCTCGACTGGCACTTAAAAACTCCTCATAACTATTTGTATATGTTTATCTTTTACTCGAAAATAATCCAAAGCAATTATTCTGTTGCTTAACAGGTGAATTTTACGGACATGTCCCCTGTGGTGCAATCGACACAGGTGCTTATCTTGACCCCTGCTTCTCCACAAACATATGATGGAATCAGGCGCCGGTAATAACGGGAAGTAAGTATTCGTCTTCTACCAATGCGACAGCAATAAGAAGACACTCCAGACACAGAGGCCACGAATGGAATTTCTATACTTTTTTATTCTGATTCTCACTGTTCTCATCCTGGCCTACAACCGGGTCCCTCTCCTGGTCTCAATGGCCATCATGGTAGGCCTGACCGTTGCGTGGACCGAGTTGCGGCATCTTTTTTATGTCCCCAGCTGGTTTCGCTTCGCCAATGGCATCGTGGCAGTCATCCTGATGGGTTTTTCAATCAAGCCGCTGAGGCGTCTGCTGATCAGTGACCGGCTCTTTGGATGGTTCAGAAAAGCCCTGCCCCGCGTTTCCGATACGGAGCAGGAAGCACTGGATGCCGGTACCGTAGGGTGGGATGCAGAAATCTTCTCAGGCCGGCCACGCTGGAGAAGGTTACTGAAAATACCGGCGCCCCAGCTCAGCGAAAAAGAACAGGCATTTCTGGACGGGCCGGTGGAAGAACTGTGCCACATGCTGGATGACTGGGCAATTTGCGACACCCACCGCAAACTTCCTGAAGAAATCTGGGATTTCATTCGCCAACATCGCATGCTGGGCATGATCATCCCGGAATCCTACGGTGGACTGGAATTCTCGGCGCAAGCCAATTCCGCAGTGGTTCTCAAATTATCCAGCCGCAACCTGACAGCGGCGATTTCCGTGATGGTGCCCAATTCGCTTGGCCCGGCTGAACTGCTACTGCATTACGGTACCGAGGAGCAGAAGAACCACTACCTGCCCAGGCTGGCGGGCGGAGAGGAAATTCCCTGTTTCGCGCTCACCTCCCCTTCGGCTGGCTCGGATGCGGCGAGCATGAATGACGTGGGTATTGTCTGCAAGGGTCAATACCAGGGCAAAGAGGTGCTGGGATTGAAGGTGAGTTGGAACAAACGCTATATCACGCTGGCGCCTGTGGCCACCCTGCTGGGCCTGGCTTTCAAAGCCAGGGATCCGGATGGCCTGCTGGGTAAAAAAGTGGAACTGGGCATCACTTGCGCATTGATCCCGACCAACACGCCGGGTGTGCAGATTGGCAACCGGCACATGCCCGTTGGTGCGGTTTTCCAGAACGGGCCAACCCGGGGTGAAGATGTCTTCATACCGATGGAGTGGCTTATCGGTGGCAGGGACCGGATCGGCCAGGGCTGGCGCATGCTGATGCAGAGCCTGGCTGCAGGACGAGCCATTTCCCTGCCGGCCATGGGAACCGCGGGCGGAAAAATGGCGGCACTCCTGTCCGGCGCCTATGCCCGGATCCGCAGGCAGTTCAATGTTCCCATTGGTAACTTCGAAGGCATTGAAGAACCACTGGCGAGAATAGGCGGGCGAACGTACCGCATGGATTCTGCCCGTTTGCTGACCCTGGTCGCCCTGGACCAGGGCCAGAGACCGGCAGTGCTGTCCGCCATAGTCAAGTACCAGTTGACCGAGGGAAACCGCCAATGCATCAATGACGCCATGGACATCCACGGCGGCAAGGGCATTATGACCGGCCCCGGCAACTACCTGGCGCACGCATACCAGGCAACGCCCATCGCGATTACTGTCGAGGGAGCCAATATCCTGACGCGTTCTCTGATCATCTTCGGGCAGGGCGCCATCCGTGCCCATCCCTGGTTGCTGAAAGAAATGCAGGCGGCCAGTGATCCCCGGCCGGAAGCAAGAAAGAACTTCGATAAAGCCTTTTTTTCACACGTGGGTCACATCATCACTAATCTGGTGCGGACTCTTCTCCTCGGCCTGACCGGAGGGCTGGCGACCCATTCCCCGGTCCGGGGACCCACTGCCCGATATTTCCGGCAACTGAGCCGCATGGCTGCTGCTTTCAGTTTCACCTCGGACCTGGTGCTGGTCATGCTTGGTGGCAAATTTAAATTCAAGGAAAAACTATCCGGCCGTCTCGCGGACGCATTGATACATCTGTACCTCTGCAGCGCGGTGTTGAAGCGCTATGAGGATGACGGGCGGCCCGAGGAAGACCTGCCCTTTGTCAGGTGGGCCATGGACGACAGTCTTTATGTCATCCAGGAAAGCCTGAAGGGTGTTTTCTACAATTTTCCGATACCCGGAATAGGCCGCCTCGTGAAATGGATCACCTTTCCGTTTGGCGCAGCCTACGACCCACCGTCCGATCAGGTCGGAAAAGCCGTTGCACGTCTGCTGCTTACGGAAAATGAAAGCAGAGACCGGCTGGTTTCCGGCGTCTATATTTCCGATGAAAATGATGCCAGCGGCCGGGTGCACCGTGCATTCAACCTGGTTTTGAAGTCGGCAAATGCCGAGAACGCGGTGCGCAATGCGCTGAATGAACCAGTCACCCCGGCAAACTACAGGGAACTGGTGCAAAGGGCCGTCGAAAGCGGTGTGATTACCGAGGAGCAGGCCACCATGGTGCGCCTGGCCCAGGAAGCGAGCCGCGCCGTTATCGAAGTAGACGACTTTCCCCGCAGCGCAATCGAAGGCTTTGAGGAACCAGCCTTCCGGCCCGTCGCGAACGCTAGCTGATCTGCAGGAAAGTACTTATATCCTGCCTGGCGCTCATTCCGTCCTGGTAGCCCAGGCGAATCAGTCCCATGCAGAAGGAGGATTCGAACAGCAGGTAGCTGGCCATCCGCCAGTCCCTGCCCCAACCACCCAGGCTGCGAAGCAACATCCGCACTGCCCGGGGTATTTCATGCATGTGCTCATGCGTCACTTCGCGAAGATCGCGGCTGGGCCGGA